>NZ_JANPML010000476.1:0-9428 GCF_031422795.1 Sandarakinorhabdus sp. | reverse complement strand
TGGCGGTGCCGCTGGCGGTGATGTCGATCCTGGGTGATCTTTATGAAAGCTGGCTCAAGCGCCGGGCTGGCGTGAAGGACAGCGGCACGCTGTTGCCCGGCCATGGCGGCGTGATGGACCGACTGGATGGCCTGGTGCCGGCGGCGGTTGCCGGTGCCGGGGCCTTTGCCGCGACGGGGTGGGCCGGGTGACGCGCAGCTTGACCATTCTTGGCGCCACCGGTTCGGTGGGCAGCCAGACGCTCGACCTTGTGGCGCGCAATCCGGGCCGCTGGCAGGTGGAGGCGATCACCGCCGGCAGCGATGTCGCCGCGCTGGCCAGTGCCGCCCGCGCCTGCGGCGCGCGATTTGCCGCCGTGGCCGACGCAGCGAAGGGCGAGGCGCTGAAGGAGGCGCTGGCCGGTTCGGGCATTGCCAGCGGGGCCGGGCCGAGCGCGCTGGTTGATGCGGCCGCCCGCGATGCCGAAATCGTGATTGCCGCTATCGTTGGCGCTGCCGGCCTGCCACCCACGATGGCCGCCGTGCAGCGCGGTGCCCAGATCGGCATTGCCAACAAGGAAACGCTGGTTTGCGCCGGCCCGGTGGTGATGGCCGCTGCCAAGGCCCATGGTGCCACGCTGCTGCCGGTGGACAGTGAGCATAATGCCATTTTCCAGGTCTTCCCGCACCACGATCCGTCACAGGTCGAACGGGTCATCCTCACCGCCAGTGGTGGGCCGTTCCGCACCCGCAGCCGCGAGGCAATGCGCGGGGTGAGCGTGGCGGATGCCTGCAAGCATCCAACGTGGAGCATGGGCGCCAAGATCAGCATCGATTCGGCCACGTTGATGAACAAGGGGCTGGAACTGATTGAAGCGGCTCAGCTTTTCCCGGTGCCGGTGGAAAAGCTGGACGTGATCGTGCATCCGCAATCGGTGATCCATTCGATGGTGGAATATGTTGATGGCAGCGTGCTGGCGCAACTGGGCAGCCCCGATATGCGGATACCGATTGCCTATGCCATGGGCTGGCCGGAACGCATTGTAACCCCGGCGGCGCGACTGGACTTTGCCAGCGTGGCCAATCTTTCGTTTGAAGCGGTTGATCTGGAACGCTTTCCTTGCCTGGCGCTGGCCTGGGCCGCGATGCGGGCTGGCGGCAGTGCGCCGTGCATATTGAACGCCGCCAATGAAATTGCTGTCGCGGCGTTCATCGCCGAGCAAGCCGGGTTCCTTGATATCGACGCCATCGTGGCGGAGACTTTGGCGATGATGCCTGCAGGGCCGGTTGCAACATTGGAAGAGGTGCTGGCGGTAGACGCCGCCGCCCGCGACGTGGCGCGCGCGCTGGTGGTGAGACGCGCAGCATGAACGGCCTTGCACTTCTTCCGCAGCCCGGCCTGATCTTCACCCTGGCCAGCTTCATCGTAATGATTGCCGTGCTGGTGGTCGTGCACGAGGGCGGCCATTATCTCGCCGGGCGGGTGTTTGGCGCCCGCATCGAAGCCTTTGGTGTCGGCTTTGGTCGCGAATTGTTCGGCTGGAGCGACCGGCGCGGCGTGCGCTGGAAAATCAACGCCATCCCGCTGGGCGGTTATGTGAAGTTCGTCGGCGACATGAACGAGGCCAGCCAGATCGATCCTGCGTTGCAGGCCCTGCCGGAAAGCGAGCGGCGCGGCCTGTTTGCCTTCCTGCCGCTGTGGCAGCGCGCCATCATCGTGGCCGCTGGGCCGGCGATCAATTTCCTGTTTGCCATTGTCATCCTGGCTGGTTTCAATCTGGCGCTGGGTCATCAGGCTTCGCCGCCGGTGGTGGAACAGGTGATGCCGGGCAGCGCCGCCGAACGCGACGGTCTGGCCGTGGGTGATCGCATCCTGGCGGTTGATGGCAAATCTGTTGCCCGGTTCGAAGACATCACCGCGCAGGTTGTCACCGGCACCGGCGACAAGGTGGAATTGCTGGTGCAGCGCGCCGGCGCTGAACGCCGCATCGTGGTCAAGCCGACCATGGTCGAAAGCCGCGACCGGTTCGGCAATGTCTCCCGCCACCCACGGCTTGGCATCGTGCGGCCTACCGAAGTGGTGGATCAGGTTGGTGTGGTCGATGCCGTGCGCTGGGCCGTGATCGATACCTGGAGCATCACCCAGACGATCGGGCGCACCTTGCGCCAGGTGGTGACAGGGGATCGCGACATCACTGAAATGGGCGGCCCGGTGAAGACCGCGCAGATCGCCGGACAGCAGGCCAGCCTTGGTTTGCTGTCGGCGGTGGCCTTCATGGCGTTCTTTTCGATCAACCTCGGCTTCATCAATTTGCTGCCCATCCCGATGCTGGACGGCGGCCATCTTCTGCTCTACGGAATCGAGGCGGTGCGGCGGCAGCCCGTGGCGGAAAAGGTCCAGCAATGGGCCTTCATGTCGGGCTTTGCCGCGCTGATGTCGCTGATGGCGGTGCTGACCTTTCACGACATTTTCAGCCTCGGCGGAAGTGTCGGACTGTGGAACCGTCTGGCGAACTTGTTGGGATGACAGGTTCCGCCCGTCTGGCAGTGCGTGTTTTTGGGCATCGCGGGATCAACCGGCGAGCCGCTGAGCTGGATGATTGTGGGTTGGTGGGTTGATGGAAGCCAATTTTGTTCGTGACGCTGGTGGTGCAGCTGGCTGGCGACGCCCGCTGGCGGTGCTGCTGCTTTCGACCACACTGGGTGGGTTGGCGGCTCCGGCCCTTGCCCAGCAGCGCCCGCGTCCGCCGGCAGCAGAACCGGCTCGCCCGTCGGCCGAAGCCGAAGCACGCGCATCTGAATCCCGCAACCAGTCGGCATTGCCGGCCACGGCCGCCAATGCCGGCATCGTGCGCAGTGTCGTGGTGCGCGGCACCGAGCGTCTGGAGCCCGAGACTGTTCGCTCCTACCTCAATCTGGCCATTGGCGATCGGTATGACCGTGATGCGCTCGATACGGCGCTGAAGGCGCTCTATGCCTCCGAACTGTTTTCCGATGCCACCATCCGCGATGACAATGGTGCGTTGATCGTTGAGGTGAAGGAAAATCCGGTGATCAACCGGATCATCATCGAAGGCGGCAAGCGCATCAAGGAAGAGAAGATCCGTGAGGAAATCCGCCTTGCGCCGCGCCAGATCTTTACCCGTTCCAAAGCCCGCGCCGATCTTGGCCGTATCCTTGAGCTGTATCGCCGTGGTGGCCGTTTTGCTGCCAGTGTCGAACCCAAGATCGTCCAGCTCGAACAGAATCGCGTCGATGTGATCTTCGAGATCAGCGAAGGCCCGAAATCCAAGATCCGCCAGATCAACATATTGGGCAATGTGAAGTACAAGGAAGGCCAGATCCGCAAGCAGATGGCCTCCAAGCAGTCCCGCACGTGGCGCTTCTTCACCTCGAACGACACTTATGATCCTGATCGTCTGTCGTATGATCAGCAGAAACTGCGCCAATATTATCTCACCGAGGGCTACGCCGATTTCCGCGTTGCCTCGGTCGTGGCCGAACTGACTCCCGACAAGAAGGACTTCATCGTCACTTATGTCGTGGAAGAGGGGGAACGCTACAAGTTCGGCAAGATCGATCTGGAAAGCCAGCTGCGCGACATCAAGCCCAAGGAATTCCGCCCGATCATCCGCATCAAGGAAGGCGATTGGTACAACGCCCAGTTGATCGAGAACACGGTGGAAAGCCTGTCGGAAACCGCCGGCCTGCTGGGCTATGCCTTTGCCGACGTGCGCCCGCAGTTCGAGCGCAACAAGGAAGATCTGAAGATGAACGTCATCTTCCAGATCGGGGAGGTGCCGCGCGTCTATGTGGAAAAGGTGGCCATCAACGGCAACACCATCACCTATGACAACGTGATCCGCCGTGAATTCCGCCTGACGGAAGGCGATGCGTTCAACTCGATCAAGGTGAAGCGTTCCAAGGATCGTCTGCTCGGCCTCGGCTTTTTCCAGGACAAGCTGGACATCGAGCAAAAACCCGGCTCCACGCCCGATCGTATCGTGCTGGAAGCCAATGTGCAGGAAAAGCCGACGGGCGAACTGCAATTGTCGGCCGGCTTCTCGTCGATCGAACGCTTCATCTTCTCGGCCAGCGTGCGCCAGCGCAACTTCCGTGGCCGTGGCCAGGAACTGCGGCTGTCGGGCAATATCTCCAGCTTTGCCCGTTCGGTCGAAGCCGGCTTTACCGAGCCTTATCTGGGTGGCCGCAACCTGGCGCTGGGCCTTGACGTGTTCCGCCGCGATTTCCGTTCGTTCCGCTTTACCGGCAACAACACGCGCGACACCACCTACACGCAGGTTTCCACCGGCTTCCAGGTCCGCACCGGTTTTTCGATCACCGAATATTGGGCAGCCTCGCTGCGCTATGGCCTCAGCCGCGAAGAAATCGGGCTGGACGAAGCGGTGTTCTTCACCAATGGCGTCTGCGATCCGCTGCGTGCCGGCCGCTTCCTGTGCGAACAGCTGGGCAACCGCACCGTGTCAACGCTGGGTTATTCCATTCTGTTCAACAGCTTGAACAACGTGCGCCTGCCATCAGCCGGACAACGCTTCAGCTTCAGCCAGGATGTTGCGGGTGTTCCGATCGGGATCAAGTTTGTCACCACCCGCATCAATTATGATTATTTCACCCCGTTGTTCGGCACGGATTTTGTGCTGAACCTGGGTGCCGAAGGCGGCTATGCCTTCGGTTATGGCGGGCAGGATGTGATCCTGACCAACCGCTTCTTCCTGGGGCAGCCACAGTTCCGTGGTTTCAACATCCGCGGCATCGGCCCGCGCGTGCTGCGTCGTCCGCTTGGCCTGGATGGCAGCGTTGTGCAGGATCGCCGTCAAGCACTGGATGATGCGCTGGGTGGTCGGGCATATTATCTGGCGCGGGCGGAAATCCGCATTCCGCTGGGTTCGGCCGGCAACGAACTGGGCATCCGTCCGTCGATCTTTGCTGATGTCGGCGCGCTGTGGAGCCTGAAGTCGCCCAACCTGACTTGCCAGAACGGTCCAACCAGCCCGGCGCCGCGCGTGCCGGGGCAAACCGCGCCCTGCCTGCCCAACGATGGCTTCTCGGCAGGCTTTGTTGAAGAATTCCTCGGGAATACACCGAAACCGCGTGTTTCGGTGGGTATCGGGGTCAACTGGAATTCGCCCTTCGGGCCGTTCCGGTTCGACCTTGCCAAGGCTCTGGTCAAACAACCAGGCGATGATCCGCAACTTTTCCAATTCAACGTAGGGACCGCATTCTGATGAAGAAGATTCTGATCGCATTGGCGCTGACCAGTGTTGCCACCCCGGTGCTGGCGCAGCAGCTGCCGGCTGCCGTGATCGTCACGGTTGACCGCCAGGAAATGATCGCCACGTCGGCCGCTGCCAAGGCCGCTCAGGCCGAGCTGAAGCCGAAGGCCGATGCGCTGAACGCTCGCCTGAACCAGCTGCGCACCAGCCTTTCGGCTGAAGAAAAGACCCTGCGTGACACCCAGCCGCAGCAGGGCGCAGTGCCGGCCGCCATCCAGGCGTTCCAGGCCAAGGTGCGCGATTTCGATGCGCGTCGTGGCCAGGCCGATCAGGAACTGCAGCGCCGCCAGCAGGAAATTCAGGCCGCTGAACAATGGGTTGTGAAGCAGATCAATGATGGCGCCCAGCCGGTCATCAGCCAGATCATGCGCGAAAAGGGCGCCAATATCGCCGTCGACGAGCAGGTGACCATCCAGCACGCCGCCGCGATCGATATCACCACCGATGTGGTGGCCCGTCTCGACAAGGCGCTGCCCAAGGTTTCGACCACCCCGCCGGCTCCGCCGGCAGGTGCCGCCCCCGCTGCTGCAGCTCCGGCCCCGGCTCCGGCTGCGCCGCCGCGCCGCTGATGAACGACACTGCGCCGCAAGTGGCCAGCACGGCTGACGTGCTGGCCGTGATGGCACTGTTGCCGCATCGGTTTCCGATGCTGCTGGTTGACCGGGTGATCGACATGATCCCCGGTCAATCCGCGACCGGCATCAAGGCCGTCACCATCAACGAGCCGTATTTTGCCGGGCATTTTCCGGCCAAGCCGATCATGCCGGGCGTGTTGATCGTGGAAGCGCTGGCACAAACCGCCGGCGTGCTCGCCATCCATAGCGCGCGCGCCAAGGATCCAACCGGCGGGGACAAGCTGGTTTTCTTCATGGCCATCGAGAACGCCAAGTTCCGCACGCCTGTCGAACCGGGCTGCCTGCTGCACCTGAAGGTGCAGGTGGTTCAGGATCGTGGCCGCGTCGCCAAATTTACCGGCCGCGCTGAAGTTGACGGGAAATTGGTGGCCGAATGCAGCTTCACTGCGATGATTGCCGATCCGCCAACAGCTTGATGCCATTGCACCGGGCCGGCTTCATCCCCATATTCGACAAATGAGCGCATTTGCCCCCCTGCTGCTGCTTGCCGGCATCCTTTCGGCCAGCCAATTCGCTGCTGATGTCGATCGCAGCGGCCCCAAGCCGGCGGTGGCGCATTTGGTGGCGGGCGGCGATTGGGGCCGCGTTGTCGGTGCGATCCGCAATGGCGCCGCCGATTGGATCGCGATGGCCCCCGAACTGGCGCGCGGCGCCGAAGACGCGCAGGCCGAACAACTGACTGCGGCGCTGGCGGCTGCCTTGACGCGGGCGCCATCGGAAGTGCTGGCAGTGACCGATCTGCGGCGTTCACCGGTGCTGGGCGTGCAGGCCATTTGCGGCGCACCCCAGGGCAGCCACGCCCCGGCGGCGCGCGCAGCCTATCTGGCGGATGCGCGCGAGGCGGTGGAATTGCTGCCGGATGTTGCCGCCATTGGCCGTGCCAAGGCGCTGTGCCTTAGGGAACTGGCGCAGGCGGCAGAGCGCTGACCGGCGCTGCTGCACCTGCCCGGGGTGCCCGTGATGCCCACAGGCAGGCGCCGGCGATGATCGCTGCACCCAGCAGCGTGGTGGGTGCCACCGCTTCATCAAACAACAGCCAGCCAAACAGCGCCGCCCAGGGCAGCGCGCTATATTCCAGCACGGCCGAAACCTGCGCTTGCAGATGCACATAGCCGCGCGCACACAGTTGCACCCCCACATTGCCCGCCAGGCCCATCGCCATCATCAGCCCGAGATCGACCAGCGGCGGCAACGCCGGTGCGGTGAACAGCACGGGCGACAGCCACAGCATCGGCACCACCGCTGCGATCAAGGTGATGGCCGTGGCCCCATCGGCCGCTGCGCGTGACCGCAGGATCACCGCCGATGCGCCATAGATCAAGCCGGCAGCCAGCGCTGCGGCTGCTGCCAGCAACTGCCCGGCGGCAAGATCAGGCATGCCGCCCACCGTGACCAGCACGCCAACAAACCCCATGGCCCCGGCTGCAACATAGCGTGGCTGCACCGGTTCTTTCAGATACAGCGCCGCCATGAACGGCACGGCGAGCGGCCCGACAAAGGTAAGCGTGAGCACCAGCGCCATCGGCAGTATCGAGATCGACCAGAAAAAGGCCAGCGCCATCACTGCAACCAGCGTGCCGCGCACCAGATTGGGTTTCAGCCCGCCCGGCGCCACCCAAGGCCGGCCCTGCCATTGCCACACCATCAAACCGATGATGGTGCCGGCCACATAGCGGCCAAAAGTGGCCACGCCGGCACCGTGGCGCAGGGCGAGATATTTGGCGAAGGCATCCAGCACGCACAGCGCGCCAATGCCGGCCAGCACCAGCAGGATCGCCGACAGGCGCTTGGAATTGCCGCTGGACATGGCCACGGCCTTAGCCGGGCGTGCCCCAAACGTCTACCGGCCCAGCCGGCGGATCAGGCTGGCGGCGAGATACAGCCGGCTTGGCACGCTTTCCAGATGCACATATTCGGCATCGGTGGTGTGATAGCCGGCGCCGGGCAGGCCAAGGAATTCGAGCACCGGCACGCCGGCGATCGCCGCATAGCCGGCATCCGTGCCGCCACCCGTGCGCGGCATCAGCGGCAGGCGGCGGCCGAGCGTGGCATAGATGGCCTGGGCTTCCTCGATCAAGGCACTGCTGGCCGGGCTCACGTCGAACGGCGGCCGGTTGACCCGCACTTCGGCCACCACCTGCGCGCCGGCCACGGCCGGTGTTTTCAGCCGCTCGGCCAGTTCAGCCCGGAACTGATCGACCTCGGCCAGGGTGGCGGTGCGCAGATCGCCGATCAGCGTCACATTGTTGGGGATGATGTTGCGCACCCCGCGATCCTGATTGACCACTGTCCAGTTGAAGCGGCGTTTGCCCGGACCGCGATCGAGATCCTTGGTGACCGCGATCACGTGCGCGGCTTCCACCATCGCATTGATGCCGGCTTCGGGCGCGGCACCGGCGTGGGCCGATTTGCCGGCAATGGTGACGATCACCGTGTTGGTTCCCGACGTGCCGTTCACCATGGTTTCGGGATAGACGGTCGGTTCAAAGCTGAGCACCGCCGACATGCCCTTGGCCATTTCGGTGATGATCGGGCCGGAACCGACGGAGCCGCGCTCCTCGTCGGTGTTGATGACCACGGTCAGCTCGGCATAGTCGCGGGCGCTGAGCAAGGGCAGCGTGTGCAGGATCACCGCGATGCCGGCCTTGTCGTCGGCGATGCCGGGGCCATAGGCCAGCGGGCCAGCGGCGCCTTCCACCACCTTGAACGGCGCCTTGGCCAGCGCGCCGCGCTGATAGACCGTATCCATGTGGGCGATGAGCAGCAGCCTGCCTTTGCCCGTGCCTTTCCAGCGGGCGACGATGATGTCGCCAACTGTGCCGGGCAGGGGTTTCACCCGGCTCACACTGCCGCCGCTTTGGGCGAAGCGGCCTTCCAGATAGCGGCCCAGCGTCTCCAGCCCTTCGGCATCGCCGCTGCCGCTCTCGACCTCCACCAGCGATTTCAGCGTGCCCGTGACAGCGGGTGCCTCGGCCGTGGCGGCCTTCAGCAGCGCATTATCCGGCTTTGGCGCGGCCAGCGCGCTGGTAGCCAGCCACACGGCAGCCGCAGCGATCAGTGCCTTCATTTTTTTCTCCCCGCCCGCAGCTTAACGGAGAAAATGGCTTTGTCACGCCTACTTCGTCTCTTCAAACAGCTCGCGGCCGATCAGATAGCGGCGGATTTCCGAGGTGCCGGCGCCGATTTCATACAGCTTGGCATCACGCAACAGGCGCCCGGTGGGATAGTCGTTGATATAGCCATTGCCGCCGAGGCACTGGATCGCCTCCAGCGCCATCCAGGTCGCCTTTTCGGCGCTGTAGAGAATGCAGCCAGCGCTGTCCTTGCGGGTGGTTTCGCCGCGATCGCAGGCCTGCGCCACGGCATAGGTATAGGCCTGGGCAGTGGACAGCGCGACATACATGTCGGCCAATTTGCCCTGCATCAGCTGGAACTGGCCGATGGGCTGGCCGAACTGCTGGCGTTCGTGAACATAGGGCACCACCACATCCATGCAGGCCTGCATGATGCCCAAGGGCCCG
>NZ_JANPML010000475.1:0-8990 GCF_031422795.1 Sandarakinorhabdus sp. | reverse complement strand
CGGCGCGGTGAACGGATCGCGTTCCAGGGTGATGAAATCGGCATATTTGCCCGGCTCCAGCGTGCCCACCTTGGTTTCATTGTGGCCGGAGCGGGCGGCCCAGGTGGTGAAGCCGGCAAAGGCATCGGCCAGGCTGACCTTTTCCCACGGGCGCCAGCCGCCAGCCGGCAGGCCATCGCGGGACTGGCGGGTGACGGCGGCGTGCAGGCCGAACATCGGATCGGGCGGTTCCACCGGGAAATCGCTGCCGAAGGCCAGTTCAGCGCCGCTTTTCTTGATCTGCTGCCACGCATAAGCGCCCTGCAACCGCGCCTCGCCCACGCGGGCTTCGGCCATGCCCTTGTCGGACGTGGCGTGGGTGGGCTGCATGGAGGCGATGACCTTCAGGTTGGCGAAGCGGCCCAGATCGGCCATGTCCACAATCTGCGCATGTTCGTTGCGGTGGCGCAGCTTCACCCGCTCGGCCAGCGGCACGGCGGCATAGCCATCCATGGTGGACCGGTTGGCCTGATCACCGATGGCGTGGGTATTGACCTGAAAACCCTCGCGCGACGCTTCTGTGATAGTGGTCTTCAGCTTGTCGGCCGGCGTGATTTCCAAGCCGCGCGTGTTCGGCATGTCGGCATAGGGCGCAATCAGATAGGCGCCGCGGCTACCAAGCGCGCCATCGGAAACCAGCTTCATTGACTGCATGGCGATGAGGTCGTTGTAGCTCCACGGGATCGGGCCGGTGGGCGCGATTGCCTTGCGGGCATCCGGCCCGCCGGCCATCGCATAGATGCGCGCGGTCAGCTTGCCGGCCTTGGCAAAGCGGACGTAACGATCCCAGGTCGGCTTATCCATGCCGGCATCGTGCGCGCCGGTAAGGCCTACCTCGGCCATGGTTTCCAGAGACTTTTCAAGCGCGAGATCAAGTCGTGCGGCATCGTCCTTGGGGATGACGCTCCTGACAAGCGCTTGTGCCCTGTCCACGAACACGCCGGTGGGGTTGCCGGCAGCATCACGGATAATCTCGCCGCCAGCTGGGTCCTTGGTATCCTTGGTGATCCCGGCGGCCTTCATGGCGGCTGTATTGGCCCAGCTGGCGTGGCCATCAACGCGGCCCAACCAGGCCGGACGATCGCCTGTTACCGCGTCCAGCTCGGCAGCGGTGGGGAAGCGATTGATCAACTTGCCATCGGCATACCAGCGTTCCTGGTTCCAACCGCGGCCCAGAATCCAGCCGGCGGCAGGCGTGCCAGCCTTGATGCGAGCCAAGGCTTCGGGAATCGACGCGGTGTCGCGCAGATCGACGACCAGTTTCAGCTCGCCGAGCCCCATGACATGGCCGTGCGCATCGATCAGGCCCGGCCACAGCGTGGCGCCCTTCACATCGACGCGCGTGCCGGCGGGCAGCGCCGCGCCGGCCTGCAACGTTGATACCACTTTGCCATCATCGCCCACCACCAGCGTGGCAAAACGCTGCAATTCGCCCTTGCTGTCGAGCGTGTAGCCATTGGCGTTGGTGTAGAGCGTGTCGGCCAGCGCCGGCGTGGCGGTGGCCAATAGTGCGGCAAGCAGCAGTTTTTTCATTTCAGGTTCTTCCTGTTTTCAAAGGTCTTTTGCCATGAACACCCAGTGCGGAAACATGATTTCCGGCACTTCCACTTCAGGATAGGCCGGGATCGGCGCAAAGCCCAGCCGCTCATAAAGACCAATCGCAGTTTCCAGCGTGGGCGAGGTATCAAGGAACATGGTGCGATAGCCGAAGGCGCGGCCATCTTCGATCAGGCGCTCCACCAGACGGCGGCCCAGCCCCTGCCCCTTGGCCGCATCGCGCACATAAACGCGCTTCATCTCGCACACGCCCTCCCGCACCCGGCGCACGCCGCCCATGCCTAGGGCCACGCCATTCTGTTCGAGGATGTAAAAGCTGCTTTCAGGCGGGCCGGGGCCAAGCGTTTTGGGCAGGGCGGCGGGCAGATAGGCGCGGATGTCGCCGCCCGGGAAGATATCGTCCAGCGTGACGCCAAAGCGCGCGGCAACGCCGGAAAAGACGAAATCGAGATATTCGGCGTTGAGATCAATCAGCAGCGCCGCATCATCCGGCAGCTGTGCCGGGCGGTAGCGGATCGTCACCGCACCAGCCGCCGGATCAGGCTGGACGTGTCCTGCCGCGCACCGCCCATGCCCTGCACATCGGCATAGAATTGATCAACCAGCGCACCCGTTGGCAGCGGCACGCCCAGCCGGCGGGCTTCGTCGAGCGCCAGGCCGAGATCCTTGCGCATCCAGTCCACCGCGAAACCGAAATCAAATTCACCGCGCGTCATGGTGCGGGCGCGATTGTCCATCTGCCAGCTCTGGGCGGCGCCTTTCGAAATCACGTCTACCACCGCGTCCATGTCCAGCCCGGCCTTCATGCCCAGCGCCAAGCCCTCGGAAAGCCCCTGCAGGATGCCGGCGATGCACAGCTGATTGACCATCTTGGTGAGCTGACCGCTGCCGGCCGGGCCCATGTGGCCGATGCGGGCGGCATAGGCGGCCATCACTGGTTCGGCTGCCGCGAAAGCCGCTGCGCTGCCGCCAACCATGATGGTGAGCTTGCCGTTCTCGGCCCCGGCCTGGCCGCCCGAAACCGGGGCATCCACCACGTGCAACCCAAGCGCATCGCCTGCACTGGCCAGCCGGCGGGCGATGGCGGCGGAAACCGTGGTGTGATCGATGAACAGCGCGCCCGGCGCCATTGCCGCAAAGGCACCATCCGGGCCGAGGGTGACCGCTTCCAGATCGGCATCGGCGCCAACGCAGGCGATCACCACATCAGCGCCTACTGCTGCCACAGCCGGGGTTGGCGCGGCGCGGCCGCCGTGCGCCGCCACCCAGGCAGCAGCCTTCCCGGCGGTGCGATTATAGACGGTGAGGCTATGCCCGGCCGCCGCCAGATGGCGCGCCATCGGCCCGCCCATCACGCCCAGACCCAGATATGCGATTTGCTTGCCCATGCGCCGGCTCTAACGCCGGCACGCCAGTCGCGCAATCAGGAGGCGGCGGGCGCGACCGGCAGGAACAACGACACCACGTCGCGAGCCAGACGCGCCGGGCGCATGGTGGCGACATCGATGCAGCACCAGGTGCTTTTCACTTCGGCGATCACCAGTTCGCCGCGCTTGAACATGGTGGTGAAGAACGCCCGCGCGCCCTGCACGCTTTCGGCGACCACGCTGGCCACAACATCATCGTCCAGAAACGCTGGCGCCCGGTAACTGATGTTGTGGTTCAGCGCGACCCACAGATGGGCGGCCACCGCATCGGCCGGCGCAGTGTGCTGCCAATAGGCCACCACCGCATCTTGCACCCACCGCAGGTACACGGCGTTATTGACATGCCCCATGTGGTCGATGTCTGCCGGCACCACTGCCACGTCATGCCGGTACATCGAACACGAATCCCTTCGCAAAAAACAGGACCAAATGCTCATGCCCCTGGCCTTTGGTCAAGTCCAGACGGCGGCCAGCCCTGCCCCAATGCGACGGTTCGATGGGTCAATCACGCCAGCAGAAATCGCCCCCTTCTACGGGTAGCGCTGCCCGCCCTGCGGCGTTATGGAGCAGGAATGAACGCCACCGCTCCCGTTTCGCCGGCCCTCTTGCCGATCAGCCATGCCGATGTGGAGGCCGCTGCCGCCAATATTGCCGGCAAGGTGATCCGCACGCCATGCCTGAAATCGGAAACGTTGAGCGCGCTCACAGGCGCGCAGGTCTGGCTGAAGTTCGAAAATCTGCAGTTCACCGCCGCTTACAAGGAACGCGGCGCGCTGAACCGCCTGCTGAGCCTGACGGCGGAAGAACGCGCCCGCGGCGTGATCGCGGCTTCTGCCGGCAACCACGCGCAGGGCCTGGCCTATCACGCCCGCCGGCTTGGCATCCCGGCCACCATCGTGATGCCGCGCTTTACACCGATCGTGAAGGTGCAGCAGACCGAAAGCCACGATGCCAATGTCGTGCTATTCGGCGAGACTTATGACGACGCCAGCGCCCACGCGCTGGAACTGGCCGCCAAGAAAGGGCTGGTCTACGTCCACCCGTTCGACGACGCCAAGGTAATGGCCGGACAGGGCACAGTTGCCCTGGAAATGCTGGAAGACGTGCCGGAACTGGATACGCTGGTGATCCCCATCGGCGGCGGCGGCCTCATCTCCGGCACCGCCACCGTCGCCAAGGCGCAAAACCGGGAAATCAGCGTGATCGGCGTGCAGGCCGAGCTGTACCCGTCGATGTATGCCGCGATGAAGGGCCAAACCGCCACCTGCGACGGCGACACGCTGGCCGAAGGCATCGCTGTCAAACACCCCGGGGTGCTGACCCAGCAAGTGGTGCGCGCACTGGTCGATGATATCGTGCTGGTGGGTGAACGCGATCTGGAACGTGCTGTCTCGCTGCTGCTCACCATCGAAAAAACCGTGGTTGAAGGCGCTGGCGCCGCCGGCCTTGCCGCGCTGCTCGCCCATCCGCGCCGCTTCAAAGGTGCCAAGGTCGGCCTGGTGCTGTGCGGCGGCAATATCGATACGCGCCTGCTCGCCAACGTGCTGCTGCGCGATCTGGCGCGCTCCGGCCGGCTGGCGCGCCTGCGCATCCGGCTCAAGGATCGGCCCGGGCAATTGTTTGAAGTCGCCCGCATCTTTGATCAGCAGCAGGTCAACATCCTGGAAGTCTATCACCAGCGCGTCTTCACCAATCTGCCGGCCAAGGGCCTGATCACCGATATCGAATGCGAAACCCGCGACCGCGATCACCTCGATCGGCTGGTCGAAGCCTTGCGCGCCGCCGGTTACGAAACGCGCATGGTCGAAGCGGACTGATTTGGCGCCAACCGGACTTGGCCGCAGCGCAATCTGTCGCTAGCATCGCCGTTATCGGGGGGAAGCGCGGTCCGCAGGGTGCCGCTTGGCGAGGGTAAGGGCGTTCAGGCGTGACGGATCAATCCTATCGGTTTCCGCGATTTTTCGTCACCGCCCCCTCGGCGTGCCCCTATCTGCCGGGCCGCACCGAACGCAAGGTCTTTGCCGAACTGAAAGGCGATGATGCACCCGCCATGGCCGAAGCGCTGGGCCGCATCGGTTTCCGCCGCAGCCAGAATGTCGTCTATCGCCCCAGCTGCGATGGCTGCAACGCCTGCATCTCGGTGCGCGTGCCCACCGCCCGCTTCAAACCCGGCCGCAGCCAGAAGAAATTGCTGGCCACCCACGCCGATCTGGATGTGCACGCCTGCGAACCCTGGGCCACCGAAGAACAATGGGCCCTGCTGCGCCGCTACCTCGCCACCCGCCACCCCGATGGCGGCATGGCCGCAATGGACAGCCACGATTTCGCCGACATGGTCGAACAATCGCCAGTGGACACGGTCATGGTCGAATATCGCGAACCCGCCGCGGATGGCCGCATGGGCCGCCTCGTCGGCTGCTGCCTCACCGACAAACAAGCCGACGGCCTGTCGATGATCTACAGCTTCTACGACCCCGATCTCACCGACCGCCAAGGCATGGGAAACTTCATCATCCTCGACCACATCACCCGCGCCGCCCGCGCCGGGCTGGCGTTCGTGTATCTGGGCTACTGGATCGAAGGCTGCTCCCGCATGGCCTACAAAACCAAGTTCCGCCCGGTCGAAGCGCTGATCGGCGGGCAATGGCGGGAAGTGGACTGAGTAGCCCCATCAATTGCTCATGGTGACCTTGTCGGGACAATCCACTCCACCATACTCGACACCAAACAAATCAGAAACAGCCAGCGCGGCCATGATTGCAGACTCCGAGCACGTGCGTTGCGTGCAGATCAAACGCACATGAGAAAAAGATTGAAAATATCGCCCGCAAATCTGCCTTTGCCACTCATGCTACGTCAACCGAATGCGTCGCCATGCACACATGGTCATCCTACAGTTTTCAATTATCAGTCCAGATGATTTGTGTTTTCAATCTGATAAAGGCGCCAGCCATCATCATATTTTCTTGCTGCAATAACTGAGGAGAAAGGAATTGGATTCTCAAAACATGACAGGTTTTCGTTAGGAAAATACACTTTTCCCCTAAACTCGATCTGTTTTATATTCTCTGCAAGAGAAGTTATTCCTGTTATTTCTACATCTTTTACTTTACTCGGAATCTCAAAATGCATTTCCACATCAATGTCATTTGACTCATTCACTCCCCCATTCTTAATCAGTTCTTGAAGTTTCCAGATGTTGAATCGAAAATAACTAAATTCCTTTACAGATTCGACAAGGTCGAAATGGTATTCGCCTGTCAATTTTTGCAACCAGCCGCCGTCATTCAAGCACCGAGATACTCCAACAGTCTTTGTCCAAGTGGAGACAAAGCCAAATTCACGATCAAATATCTTTTGTTCGATTTGGTTTTTTTGCAGTGTCACGATCTAGATCACCTCCGGAGTCCTGCTTTTCGCTGACTAGCGAACTCTCAGCGCTGCCTGATGGTCCATCTCCGCCACTTTTTCCACACGAAATAAGAGTGCATGCTGTCAGCATCATCAGCAGATTCTTTTTTGAATTCATAGATCCCCCCAACGAGCCAATACTATGCTTGACATGCAATAAGTCAATGTCGCTCGCGCTTTTCTGGATATCAAAGTTCAGCCGCCCGATGGTGACTCGTTAGTCCGTGTTGCCCCAAAACCAAACGAAAGTGGGTGCAGGGCCTCAGGCCCTGCCCGCCGGAGGCCCTTGTTCCTTTCTTCCCTTACCCACACGGGAACAACAGCCGGCCGGGCGCGTTGTCATCGCACCGCCCTTGCAGAAAGCCTGTTGCCATGTCCAAGTCCACCAGTCCCTCGCCGGCCGCCGTCAAAACAGGCACCGGCGGTGAGCCACACCAGATCGCCGCACCCGGCCAGCCGGTGCTGACCACCAATCACGGCATGATGATTTCCGATGATCACAACAGCCTGCGCGCCGGTCCGCGCGGGGCGCTGTTGCTGGAAGACATGGTGCTGCGTGAGAAGATCTTTCATTTCGATCATGAGCGCATCCCTGAGCGCGTTGTCCACGCCCGCGGGTTGGCCGCGCATGGCTTTTTCGAGCTGACCGACAGCCTGGCCGAACTCACCGCCGCGCGGGTGCTGGGGGAAGTGGGCGAACGCACCCCGGTGTTCGTGCGGTTTTCCACCGTGGCCGGCAATCGCGGATCGGCCGATCTGGCGCGCGATGTGCGCGGCTTTGCAGTGAAATTCTACACCAAGGAGGGCAATTGGGATCTGGTGGGCAACAATATCCCGGTGTTCTTCATCCAGGATGCGATGAAATTCCCCGATCTGGCCCACGCCGTGAAAGAAGAGCCGGATCGCGGCTTTCCGCAGGCGGCTTCGGCGCATGATACGTTCTGGGACTGGATCGCGATGACGCCCGAGGCCATGCACATGGTGATGTGGCAGATGTCGGATCGCACCATCCCGCGCTCGGTGCGGATGATGCAGGGCTTTGGCGTGCACAGTTTCCGCCTGGTCAATACCGCTGGCCAATCCACCTTCGTCAAATTCCACTGGACGCCCAAGCTGGGCCTGCAATCGGTGGTGTGGGATGAAGCGGTGAAGATCAACGGCGCCGATCCCGATTTCCACCGCCGCGACCTTTATAATGCCATCGAAGCCGGCGATTTCCCCGAATGGGAACTGGGCGTGCAATTGTTCAGCGAAGACGACGCTGCCGGCTTTGATTTCGACCATCTCGATGCCACCAAGCTGATCCCCGAAGAAATCGTGCCGCTGCGCGTGATCGGCCGGCTGGTGCTGGATCGCAATCCGGCCAATGTGTTCGATGAAACCGAACAGGTGGCGTTCTGCACCCAGAATCTGGTGCCCGGCCTCGATTTTTCTGACGATCCGCTGCTGCACGGCCGCAATTTCTCTTATCTCGACACGCAGCTCAGCCGGCTCGGCTCAACCAATTTTCACCAGATCCCGATCAACGCGCCGAAATGCCCGTTCACCAATATGCAGCGCGACGGCCACATGCAGATGCAGGTCCACCCGCAGCGCGTCACCTACACGCCCAGCCTGCTCGATCCGTCGGGCCCGCGCGAAAGCCCGACCCAGGGCTTCCGCAGTTTTCCCGCCGCCATGATGGGCACCAAGCAGCGCGAACGCTCCGCCACGTTCAGCGATCACTACAGCCAGGCCCGCCTGTTCTTCGAAAGCCAGAGCGTACCGGAACAGGATCATATCGTCGCCGCCCTGGTGTTCGAACTTTCAAAGGTGGAGGCCGCCATCGTGCGTGATGCCATGCTGGGCCATCTGGTGGTGATCGATGCCGATCTGGGCAACCGCGTCTCCGCCGGCCTGGGTCACAGCGAACCCATTACCGCCGCCGCCCCTGCCGTGGCCCCGCGCACCGATCTCGCCCCCGCTCCCAGCCTCAGCATGCTGGCCCGCGGTGTGCCGCCGCTCACCGGCCGCCAGATCGGCGCACTGGTGACAGACGGCGCCGATGCTGGTGCCATGACATCACTGCTGAAGGCCGCCCGCGGCGCCTGCGCCCTGGTAAAGATCATCTGCCCCACCATCGGCGGCGTTACCCTCAGCGACGGCGCCCGCCTGAGGGCCGATCACCAACTGGCAGGCGGCCCTTCGGTGCTGTTCGACGCCGTGGCCATTCTTGCATCCGAAGCCGGCACCACGGCCCTGCTCGGCGATGCCGCCGCCGTTGCCTGGGTTCACGATGCCTTCGCCCACCTGAAAGTGATCGGTGCCACCCAGGCTGCCCTGCCCCTGCTCGCGGCCGCTGGCATCAGGGAAGATGAAGGCATCTGCGACCTCGATCCCGGTGCCGGCGTCTTCATCGAAACCGCCGCCGCCGGCCGCATCTGGGCCCGCGAATCGGATGTGCGCCCGGTGTATTGAGATCGGGTTCAAGCGGGCGGAATCAGCCGGTCCAGCATCCCGGTGGCCAGCGCCGCCTTCACATGATCGATGAAGGCGCGGAGCTTTGGCAGCACCTGG
>NZ_JANPML010000474.1:0-19716 GCF_031422795.1 Sandarakinorhabdus sp. | reverse complement strand
CGGCATTGGCACCGATGCGGGCGTTGGCACCGACGGTGATCGGCCCCAGCACCTGCGCGCCGGAACCGACAATGGCGCCATCGAGGATGGTCGGGTGGCGCTTGCCGCCCGTGCCGCCGGCCGGATCGGTGCCGCCGAGAGTCACGCACTGATAGATCGTCACCTCGTCGCCAATCTCGGCGGTTTCGCCGATCACCACGAAGCCGTGATCGATGAAGAAATTGCGCCCGATGCGGGCACCGGGGTGAATGTCGATGGCGGTGAGGAAGCGGCTGAAATGATTGATCAGCCGCGCCAGGAAGAAGAATCGCGCACCGAACAGCAGATGGGCGACCCGGTGCAGGCCCAGCGCCCAAACGCCGGGATAGGTGAGGATTTCCCAGCGCGAGCGCGGCGCTGGATCGCGCTGCTTCACCGAGTCGAGATAAGTGATCAGGCCCATGGCATTTCTCCGGCCGGCCCGGGAGCTGGCGACCGATTTGAGTGACACTTAATCTACTTCAAACAGAAAGGCCAGCCACCCCGCCAAGGATGACTGACCTTTCATGTTGGCCATTTTGGCGGCGTTACAAGGCCGGCGTTGTTTGTTGGCGGCGTTACAGCGCCTGAAGTGTCCGCGCCACCGCATGCACGACGGCGGCGATGCGCACCGAAGCCTGGATCTTGTCAGCGGCCACACCATGCTGGGCCAGCACCTTGTCGTGGGCGTCGATGCACATGCCGCAGCCGTTCACCGCCGAAACCGCCAGGCTGTACAGCTCGAAATCGGCCTTATCGATACCCGGCGTGCCGATCACGTTCATGCGCAGCTTAGCCGGCATCGTCTTGTAGTCCGGCCGCGACGCCATGTAGGTGAAGCGATAATAGATGTTGTTCATCGCCATGATGCTGGCGGCGGCCTTGGCAGCGTTCATCGCTTCGGGGCTGAGCTTGGTCGCGGCTTCGGCTTCGGCCGCGTCGATCAGCGGCTTGTGCGCGCAGGCATGGGCAACGGCAACGATGGTGCCCCACTTCTGTTGATCGCTGAGCAGCTGCTCGGCCAGCAGGCTGGAGACGTTGAGGCGCAGGTCCTTGGCGTAATCCGGCAGGGTCTTGGCGAGTTCGGAAAAGATCATGGGAGTTCCTTTCCCCTCGGTGGGGGAGGGTTGAACGAAGGGGAAGGGGCCGCGGCAAAGCCGCGGCTGACGTCGAACGGGTTCGACGGGCCCTTGGATTGGCTTGGAAATCCAAGCCTTCCCAAGCTTGCCCACCGCCCCGCCGGCCGGCCTTTGACGAGTCGGTGGGCAGTGCTTGCGCACTGCCCACGCGCCGTCATGCGGCTGGCTTCAACGTGTCTTGGCCTTCGGTCCAGTTGCACGGGCACAGCTCGTCGGTCTGCAGCGCGTCAAGGATGCGCAGCGTTTCGGCCGGGTTGCGGCCCACATTGAGCCCGTTGGCAGTGACGTGCTGGATGACATTGTCCGGATCGATGATGAAGGTGGCGCGCAGCGGCACACCGGCACCGGCAACGATGATGCCAAGGGCATCGGCCAGCAGCTTGCTGTTATCGGCCAGCCACGGGAAATCGCAGGCGGCCAGACGCTCGTCCGACTTGCGCCAGGCGAAGTGCACGAAATCGGTATCGGTCGACGCGCCGATCAGCACGGCATCACGATCGGCGAAATCGCTCAGCAGATCGCCATAGCCGATGATTTCGGTCGGGCAGACGAAGGTGAAATCCTTCGGCCAGTAAAACAGGATCTTCCACTTGCCCGGATAGGCGGTGGTGATGTCCAGGCTTTCGCCGTTCGGCAGCGCGGCAACGCCCTGCTGCACCGGCAGATCGAAGGAAGGAACGGTATCGCCAACGGTGAGAGCCATGAGGTGGATCCTTGTGAAATGGGGTGGAAAATCGGGCCGACCCGGGGCCAGCACGGCTCCATTGGCCTTGCACGAGATAGAAATCCAATCGATAATATCGCTGTTACAAATCGAGTTTGTCGATGACAGCCTTTCTGCCCACCTTGAAGCAATTGCAGTATCTGACCGCGCTGCACATCCACGGCCATTTCGGCCGGGCGGCGGAAACCTGCTTTGTCACCCAGTCCACCTTGTCGGCTGGCCTGGCCGAGCTGGAATCGCTGCTGGGCGTGCGCCTGGTGGAACGCAACCGCCGGGTCGTGCGCTTCACGCCGATGGGGGAACGGGTAGTGGCCAAGGCCTACACCGTGCTGCGTGAAGCCGATGAACTGGCCGGGCTGACGGTGGGCGGGGACAAGCCCTTGTCGGGTCCGCTGCGGCTGGGAGTCATCCCCACCATCGCGCCTTATCTGCTGCCCCGCGCGCTGCCGCGTGTTCGGGCCGATTGGCCGGATCTGAAACTGCACCTGCGCGAAGAGATGAGCGGCCCGGCCACCGAAGCGCTCAGCCGCGGCATGCTGGATATGGTGTTGCTGGCGCTGCCGTGGGACACGGCGGGGCTGGCGGTGATGCCGCTGTTTGAAGACCCGTTCTCGCTGGTTTTCCGCGCCGGCGATCTGCCTGATCCGCCGCCGGCCGTGGCGCCCGATGCCATTGATCCGCATCATCTGCTGCTGCTGGAAGATGGCCATTGCCTGAAGGAACAGGTGCTTTCCGCCTGTGGCCGCCCGGAACTGCGCGCCGATCCCGCCCATCGCGGCACCAGCCTGGTGACGCTGGTGGAAATGGTTGCCGGTGGTTTGGGGCAGACGCTGGTGCCAAAATTGGCGCTGGATGCCGGCATCATCGCCCACAGCGGCCTGATCGCGCGACCGGTTTCGGGAAATGCGTTTCGCACGGTGGCGCTGGTCTGGCGGCAGGGGTCCCCTCGTGAAGCGGAATTCCGCTTGTTGGGCAATTCACTATTGGCAGGATTGGCGCTGGCCTGACCGGCGGCTATGGTCAGGCAAATTCGATCTGGGGAGAGCATCACATGAAGGCCGTGCTGTGCGTTGAACATGGGCCACCGGAAAAGCTGGTGGTGAAGGATATCCCGACGCCCGAACCCGGCCGTGGCCAGGTGCGGATCAGCGTGAAGGCGGTGGGCGTGAATTTCCCCGACACGCTGATCATCCAGAATCTCTATCAGTTCAAACCGGCGCTGCCGTTCAGCCCCGGCGGCGAATGTGCCGGCGTGGTGAGCGCGGTGGGCGAAGGCGTGGCCGATATCGCCGTGGGCGACGCGGTCATCGCCATGACCGGTCACGGCGCCATGGCCGAGGAAGTAATCGCCAATCGCGGCCAGATCGTGAAGATGGCGCCGGGCATGCCGTTCGACGTCGCCGCCGGTTTCACCATGACCTATGGCACCAGCCACCACGCGCTGAAACAGCGCGGCCAGTTGAAACCCGGTGAAACGCTGTTGGTGCTGGGTGCGGCCGGCGGTGTCGGCCTGACGGCGGTGGAACTCGGCAAGGTGATGGGTGCCAAGGTGATCGCGGCGGCCAGTTCCGATGAAAAGCTGGCGTTGTGCCGCGAGATGGGCGCCGACGAGACGATCAACTATGCCACCGAAGACCTGAAGGAGCGCATCAAGGCGCTGACCAACGGGCGCGGCGTCGATGTGATCTATGATCCGGTGGGTGATCGTTTTGCCGAACCGGCCTTCCGCGGCATCGCCTGGAATGGCCGTTATCTGGTCATCGGCTTTGCGGCTGGGGCCATTCCGGCGCTGCCGCTCAATCTGCCGCTGATCAAGGGCGCCAGCATCGTCGGCGTGTTCTGGGGGGCGTTCACCCAGGCCGAGCCGGCGCTGCACCAGCAGAATATGGAAGAGCTGCTGCGTTGGTATGGCGAAGGCAAGTTGAAACCGCATGTCTCGCGCCATTTTGCGCTGGATGAAGGCGCTGAAGCGATCCGCTGGATGATGGACCGCAAGGCGCTCGGCAAGATCGTGCTGACCGTCTGAAAGGCAAGACCATGGCGCTGCGCGAGACCTATCCGCTCTATGTGGCCAATCGGGCCGAGCAGCCCAACGCCGATCTGGTGGTGACCGACAAGTTCACCGGACAGGCAGCGACGCGCGTTGCCATGGCCGATGCCGCCACCATTGATCGCGGCATTGCCGCCGCCGTGGCCGCCGCTGCACCGATGGCGGCGATGGCCAGTTTTGAACGGCAGGCGGTGCTGGCGCACTGCGTGACGCGCTTTACGGAACGGGCCGAGGAACTGGCGCAGGCGCTGTGCATCGAGGCCGGCAAACCGATCCGCGATTCCCGTGGCGAGGTCGGTCGCCTGATCGACACCTTCCGCATCGCTGCGGAAGAAAGCGTGCGGATGACGGGCGAGGTGCAGCCGCTCGATATTTCGGCGCGGGCCAAGGGCTATCAGGGCATGTGGAAACGCGTGCCCATCGGCCCGTGCAGCTTCGTGTCGCCGTTCAACTTCCCGCTCAATCTGGCCGCCCACAAGATCGCGCCGGCCATCGCAGTGGGCTGCCCGTTCGTGATGAAACCGGCCAGCCGCACGCCGCTGGGCGCCATTATCATCGGCGAAGTGCTGGCCGAAACCAATCTGCCGGCCGGCGCATTTTCGATCCTGCCCGCCCACCGCGAAGGCGCGGACCTGTTCACCACCGATGACCGGCTGAAACTGCTCAGCTTCACCGGATCGCCGGACGTGGGTTGGGATCTGAAGGCGCGCGCTGGCAAGAAGAAGGTGGTGCTGGAACTCGGCGGTAATGCAGCGGTGATCATCATGCCGGATGCCGATCTGGATGATGCGGCCGATCGCACGGTGTTTGGCGCTTTTTACCAGTCCGGCCAGTCGTGTATCGGTGTGCAGCGCATCCTGGTGCATGATGCCGTGTACGACGCCTTCAAGGCCAAGCTGGTGGAACGCACGGCAAAGCTGATCGCCGGCGATCCGCGCGAAGAAAGCACCTTCATTGGCCCGATGATCGACGTGAAGGAAGCCGCCCGGCTGGAAAACTGGATCGCCGAAGCCGTGGCCAGCGGCGCGACGCTGTTGTGTGGCGGCCAGCGCGACGGCGCCATGCTGGCGGCAACCCTGCTGGAAAATGTGCCACGCACTGCCAAGCTGAACACGGAAGAAGCCTTTGGCCCGGTGGCTTTTTTCACCCGCTTCAAATCTTTCGATGAAGCGCTGGCCATCGTCAACGACAGCAAGTTCGGCCTGCAGGCCGGCATCTTCACCCGCGATCTGTTCGAGATGCTGAAGGCCTGGGATCATCTCGATGTTGGCGGTGTCGTTATCAACGATGTGCCCAGCTACCGCGTCGACAACATGCCCTATGGCGGCGTGAAGGATTCAGGGCTGGGCCGCGAAGGCGTGCGCTTTGCCATGGAAGACATGACCGAGATCCGCAATCTGGTGATCCGCCGGCGGCCGCAGGATATGTGATGCCTGCGCCGTGGATGGGCTCGCCAGCCAGCCCTTGTTCATCCGCTTTCCCGCATCTTTCCCCATCGCAACCATCCTGCTAGGGATGCCCGCATGCCCCGTACGAACCGCATCGCTATCGCCCTTTTGCTTCTGTCTCCCGTGTTGCTCACGGCGTGCGGCGGCGGCCGCAAGGCCAAGAAGGATCAAAGCTATCTCGCTCAGGATGTGGAGACGCTTTACAGCGCTGCCCGTGAAACGCTGGCAAAGCGGCAATATCGGCTTGCCGGCGCCCAGTTCGATGAAGTCGAGCGCCAGCATCCCTACAGTGTTTGGGCGCGGCGAGCGCAGCTGATGTCGTCTTTTGCTTATTATGCCGCCGGTGAATATCAGGAAGCCATTGGTGCTTCCCAGCGTTTCCTGTCGCTGCACCCCGGCAGCCGTGAAGCGCCCTATGCCTATTACATGGTGGCGCTCAGCCACTACAACCAGATCATGTCGGTCAACAAGGATCAGAAGACCACGCAGCAGGCGCTGGATTCGCTGGGTGAACTCATCCGCCGCTATCCCAACACCGATTATGCCGCCGATGCCCGGCAGAAGATCGATCTGGCCCGCGACCATCTTGCCGGCAAGGAAATGGAGGTCGGGCGTTTCTACCAGAGCCAGGGCCTGTATCTGGCGGCGGCCATCCGGTTCCGCACCGTGATCGAGAAGTTCGACACCACCAGCCATGCGCCCGAAGCGCTGCACCGGCTGGTTGAATCCTATCTGGCCTTGGGCATCCCGGAAGAAGCGGCCAAATCGGCCGCCGTGCTGGGCAACAATTATCCGGAATCCAAATGGTATGAGCGCAGCTACAAGCTGATCGGTCGCTGGGTGCCGGAAGCACCCAAGAAAGCCTCGCAGTCCTGATTTCTGCGCACAAAAGGGGAATGCCATGCTGATTCCGGCTACGTTGCTGACTGCGGGCACCCTTGGCATCGTGTTTTTCGTGCTCAGCCTGCGGGTGGTGCAGCGGCGGCTCGCGGGCATGGTCTCAATGGGTGACGGCGGCGATCAGCGCTTGCTGGAACGCATTCGCACCCACGGCAATTTCGCCGAACATGTGCCCTTTCTGTTGGTGTTGATGGCCGGCATCGAACTGACGGCTGGCCACCACTCGCCCTGGCTTTGGATCACGGGCGGAACGCTGGTGCTGGCGCGTATTTCGCACGCCATTGGCATGTCGCGGCCATCGCCAAACGCCTTTCGTTCGGTTGGCGTGGTGGTGACCTTCACCTTGATGCTCGGGCTGTCGCTGTGGGCGCTGGCGTTGGGCCTCGGACTTGGCCCTAGTGCCACGCCGGATTTCGTCTGACGTTTGTTGGTCGCGCGTTCCAGACCGCGACCCTGAAAAATCCTCAGTCCAGCATCCGGTCGGCCACATAGGCATTGGCCTGGCGTTCGCGGCCGAAGGTGCTCATCGGGCCGTGGCCGGGAACGAAGGCCGTTTCATTGCCCAACGGCCACAGCTTGGTGGTGATGGCCGTCACCAGATCCTGAAAATTGCCCTTGGGAAAATCGGTGCGGCCGATGCTGCCCTGGAACAACACGTCGCCCACGATGGCGAGCTGTGACGGCGCGTGGTGAAACACGACATGGCCGGGCGTGTGGCCGGGGCAGTGATAGACATCCAGCACCAGTTCGCCCACCGTCACCTGATCACCATCGTGCAGCCAGCGATCGGGCGTGAAGGCTTCGGCGCCCGGCACGCCATAGGCCGCACCTTGCGCCGGGTTCATGTCGATCCAGAATTTGTCGTCGGGGTGCGGGCCTTCGATCGGCACCCCCAGATCGCGGGCCAGCACCGCCGTCAGGCCGCAATGATCGATATGACCGTGGGTGACGAGCAGTTTCTCGATGGTCACTCCATGATCGGCAGCCACCTGCTTCAACCGGTCAAGGTCGCCGCCCGGATCGGTGAAGGCGCCGCGCATGGTTTTCGTGCACCAGATCAGGGTGCAATTCTGCTGGAGGGGCGTGACCGGCACGATTACGGCTTGCAGTGGCGGCTTTGTCGACATGCCGCCATCACTGGCGAATCTGTATCCACAGTGCAAGCTAGCAGAAATATTGCTGTTCCGTAATGATGCAATGCAGCGCAGTGCTGCTATTCATTGCGGCGCTGTAATCTTAGAGGTTCGAATGCAGGAAAAGTCTGGACTGCTGGCCAGTTGGCGGCAGGATGTGCCGGCGTCGATCGTGGTGGCGCTGGTGGCGCTGCCGCTGTGTCTGGGCGTGGCGCTGGCCTCTGGCGCGCCGCTGATGGCGGGCCTGGTGGCGGGCATTGTCGGCGGTATCATGGTCGGCGCGCTCAGCGGTTCGCCGCTGTCGGTGTCTGGCCCGGCAGCCGGCCTTACCACCATCGTGCTGGCTGGCATCACCAGCCTGCCAAGCTTTGAAGCCTTTCTGCTCGCCGTCTGCCTGGCTGGCGCGTTGCAGCTGATTTTCGCTGCCACCCGTGGTGGTGTGATCGCCGAATTCGTGCCGGGGGCGGTGATCACCGGCATGCTGGCGGCCATCGGCCTGATCCTGATCCTGAAACAATTGCCGCATGCGGTTGGCTATGATCGCGATCCCGAAGGCGACATGGGCTTCATCCAGCCCGACGGTGAAAACACGCTGTCGGCGCTCAGCCATATCCTCAGCAACAATATCGTCTGGGGCGCCGCGCTGATCGCCGTGATCAGCCTGGTCTTCCTGTTCTGGTGGGACAAGGCCAAGCCCAAGGATGGCCCGTTGAAGCTGCTGCCTGGCCCGCTGGTGGTGGTGCTGTTTGCCGTGGGTGCCAACGAAGCGTTCCGCCAGTTTGCGCCCGATCTGCACATTGCTGCCAGCCATCTGGTGCAGGTGCCGGTGTCGGCGACGCCATGGGCGCTGGTCGATCAGGTGCGGCTGCCGGATTTTACCGCCATCAACAATCCCCAGGTGTGGACGGTGGCGCTCACCCTGGCCATCGTTGCCAGCCTTGAATCGCTGCTCAGCGTGAAGGCTGTGGATGAACTCGATCCCAAGCGCCGGGTGACCGACAAGAACCGCGAATTGCTGGCGCAAGGCGCGGGCAATCTCGTTTCGGGGCTGTTGGGCGGCTTGCCCGTCACCTCGGTGATCGTGCGTTCATCGGCCAATGTGGAATCGGGCGCGGATTCGCGGCTGTCCACCATGTTGCACGGGCTGTGGCTGCTGCTCGGCCTGGCGCTGATGCCGGCCATTCTCAACCTCATCCCGCTCGCGGCGCTGGCCGCCGTGCTGATCGCCACCGGTTACAAGCTGGCCAAGCCGGCGTTGTTTGTGCAGCGCTGGAAACAGGGCCTCAGCCAGTTCATCCCGTTCGTGGTGACGGTGCTGGCCATCCTGTTCACCGATCTGCTGATTGGTATCGCCATCGGCCTGGTGGTGGGCATGGCCTTTGTCATCTGGCGCTCCACCGGCAACATCATCACCTATGTCGAACTGGGGGATACGGTGATGGTGCGGGCGCGGCGCAATCTTTATTTCATGCATAAGCCGGCGTTGCAGCAGGCGCTGGAACGGGTGCCGGAAGGCGCGTCGCTGCTGATCGACCTGTCGGCGACCTCATATGTCGATCTGGATTGCATCGATATCATCAACGGCTATGCCAAGGCGGCTCAATATCGCGGCATCGATGTGAAGATCCGCGCCGATCACACCCACCGCGCTGCCGGCCAGATCAACGCGCCCATCACCCGCGCCCGCGCCACCTGAAGCTGCCCAGAGGACATCATGCAGGAAATCGATCAGCTGTTGCTGTCAAACCGGGCCTGGGCCGCCGAAATGCTGGCGGAGAACCCGGAATTCTTCAATCGCAACATCAATTTGCAGCGTCCGGTGTTCCTGTGGATTGGCTGTTCCGATAGCCGGGTCGCGCCCGATCAGATGACTCAGGCGGTGCCCGGCGGCCTGTTCGTGCATCGCAACATCGCCAATCTTGTCTATCCCGATGATCGCAACCTGATGGCCGTGCTGCATTATGCCATCAATGTGCTGGAAGTGGCCCATGTGGTGATCTGCGGCCATTATGGCTGCGGCGGCATCCAGGCGGCGCTGGATGGCGCACCCGAAGGGCCGATCGCGCACTGGCTGGAACATGCCCGCCAGGTGCTGGACGAACACCGCGGCGAGATCGAGGGGCTGCCGCAAGGCGAGCAGCAGGTGAACCGGCTGGTGGAAATCAATGTCCGCGATCAGCTGCTGCATCTGGCGCGCACCGGGCCGGTGCAGGATGCCTTTGCCGCCGGCAAACCATTGCAGCTGCACGGCTGGGTCTATGATCTGCGCGACGGGCATATCAAGCCGCTGATGCTCATCGATCACCAGACGATCCTGAACGAAGTACCGAAACCGGAACGCGTGCTGCTGTAGTGCAAGACGGGCCACCGGGTTGCCCCGGCGGCCCGCCTGATTGCGCGGTGCGCGGCCTTATTTGGCCGCGATCACCGTCAGTTCCACCAGGAACTGCGGGCCGGCCAGTGCGCTGATCTGCATGGTGGTGCGGGTGGTGGTGGTGGGGTTTTCGGCCGTGTTGAAGAACTCCGCGAACCCGGCGTTGAAGCCGGCGAAGTCCATCTTGCCGTCCATGCCCGGCGCGGCGACCAGATAGGCATCCATGCGCACGATGTCCTTCATGGTCATGCCGTGGGTTGCCAGCAGTTCCTTGATCTTGTTCAGCGTGCTGATCGTCTGGGTCTTGGTGTCACCATAATCGCTGCCGCCGGGCGTCGCCGGCGAAGCGAGGTTGCCCGACAGATAGACGGTGGTGGCCTTGGCCGAAACCTTGGCGGCGGTGAGGATGCGGCCGCCGGCCGGGCCGACCTTTTCAACATTGGCCTTCGGCGCGGCCAGCGCCGGCGCAGCAGCGGCCATCGCCAGGCCCGCAGCAGCAAGTGCGATCAGTTTCATGGTGGTTCCCCTTCGGTTGCAAAAAGAAGCGGGCGGCAGGATTGTCCTGCCGCCCGCTGTTGGCAAGCGATATTGCTTGCGCCTCCGCTTAGAACTTGGCGGTGGCGCGCACGTACCAGAAGCCGCCCGCCTGACCCAGCGGCGAGGAGCCGGGGTAGATGGAGCCGTTGGCCTGGCCGCCGGTCGACGGATAGGCGTTGCGGGTTTCAACGTCCGGATAATTGTTGAACAGGTTTTCGACACCCACCGCGAGACGATAATTCTCGGCGACGGTGAACCCGGCTTCGACGTCGATGCCGATTTCGGAGCCGAACGTCTTGCCCCACTCACCCGTTTGCGCGGCTGCATTCGGCGCCGGATACAGGGCGCGGAAGGCCACCGGATCCACGCCAGCCGGCACCGAGCCGATCGGCAGGAAGTAGGTGGTGAACTTGCCGAAATAATTGGCTCGCACCGTCAGGTCGAACGCACCGTTGGTGTAGGCGGTGCTCAGCACAGCGCGCCAGCGCGGGTTGCTGTCCTCGATGTTGCCCTTGCGGGTGTTGTCGATCAGGCTCAGCACGCGGGTATCTGTCGGCCGGATGGTCGACAGGGCGATCGTCCGGCGATCGGTGACCTTGGTCTTGTTGTAGTTGACCGCGATGCTGGAGTTCAGGCGACCGCCACCGACATCAGCCCGGTGCGACAACACGATGTCAAAACCTTGCGTGCGGGTGCGGAAGCCGTTGGTGAAATAGTTCACCTGGCCCAGATCAAGTGCAGTGGTCAGGCCCAGCGCCAGCAGCGCCTGCTGATCTGCCGCGGTTGTGTTAATCGACGAGGTGATGCCGATACGGTCCTTGACGACGATGTTGTAGAAATCGACCGTCAGGTTGAAGCCGCTGCCCGGGGTGACGACAAAGCCGCCCGAGAAGCTGGTCGATTTTTCGGGGGTCAGTTCTTTGGCGCCGTAATATTGCGCCGAGATGCTGTCCGGACGAGCAGTCTGCGTTGCCACCGGCACTGCGCTGCCCTGCGGGAAGCCGGTTTGCGTGTTCTGGGTGAACTGCTGGCCGGGCGTTGGCGCGCGGAAGCCGGTCGACGCGGCACCGCGCAGGGCGATGACATCGTTGATGGCCCAACGGGCGCTGAACTTGCCGTTGAAGGTGCTGCCGAAGTCGTTGAAATAATCGTAGCGTGCAGCAAGGCCGAGATCGAGGCCTTCAACCACTTCGGCTTCGAAATCGAGGTAGGCCGAATAGTTGTTGCGGCCACCTTCAGCCACCGAATCCGGACCGAAGCCCGGGAAGCCGTTGGCACCCACGGCCTTGGTCACGTTGAAGCGCGTGAGATCGTTGCGCTCAACCAGCTGCGAACCGAACGGACCCGGTTCCCACGAAGCGCGGTCACCCAGGCCAACCGCGAAGGTTTCGCGGCGGAATTCCAGACCGGCAGCGATGAACAGCGGCTTGTAGAGGCCGATATCGGTTTCATAGCTGAAATCGGCGTTGATGTTGTATTCCTGCTGCGTGACCTTGCCGAGGTAGAAATCGGTCGGCGACGCAGGGCCCAGCGACGGGTTCAGCGTATCATACATGAAATACCGGATCTGGTTGCGGCCAAAGGCGGCGGTGAAGTCATACTTCAGCCCGCCTTCGGTCGAACCCTTGTAGCCGCCGACGATCGACAGATCTTCGATCGAGGCTTCGAACACTGGCACGAAGCCGTTGGGGAAGATCGACGTTTCCGAGAAGGTGCGGCCCTCAGCGTCAAAGACGGCACGGCCGGACACCGGATCGGTGCCGATGCGATCCAGATACCACGGCGTGCCGATCGACTTGCCGAACGTGCCGGTGCCCGGACGCAGCGGGATGTCCTGAGCGCTCACGGCGATCGGGCGGCGATAGTTGAAATCGTTGGACTGGCGCTGCCAGCCATAGTTGCCGAAGGCATAGACTTCATCGCCATCACCCACCGGCACAGCGGCGTTCCACACCACGCGATAGGCGCGGTTGGACGGCTGGCCCAGACGGTTGCCCGTGGGGCGCGGCGGCGTGATGCCGGCGGCGATCAGCGGGGCGATTTCCGGGCGCGGCACCGAACGGTCGAACACGTTCTGATCGATGAATTCGCCGGTGATGTTGAAGAAGCCGCCATCACCCAGCTTGAAGCCGGCGTTGGCGCTGAGCTGCAGGTCTTCACCGTCGCCGCGATAGGTCTGGCCATAGCGCGCAGCCAGGTTCAGGCCCGAATCGGCGCGGCTGAGACCGATGTTGATCACGCCGGCGATGGCGTCGGAGCCATATTGCGCGGCAGCGCCGTCGCGCAGCACTTCGATGCGGCTGACGGCCGGGCTCGAAATCTGCGACAGGTCGGGGCCCTGCGAACCGACGTTCAGGGCGTCACCGGTGACCTGCACCAGCGCCGAACGGTGCATGCGCTTGCCGTTGATCAGCACAAGAATCTGGTCAGCCGGCAGGCCGCGCAAGTTGGGCGGACGCACGAACGCTGAGGCATCGCCCAACAGGTTGCGGTTCTGGTTGAACGACGGCACCAGCGTCTTGATGATGTTCTGCAGTTGCGGCGACGGTTGCGCCTTGAAATCGTCGGCGCTGAAGACATCGATCGGCACCGGGCTTTCGCCCACGGTGCGGTCGGTCCGGCGGGTGCCGGTGACGATGATCGTGGTGTCTTCCTTGGATCCTGCGGCGGCGGTTTCCTGATCGTCGGCAGCAGCATCGGCAAGGGCCGGTGCGGCCATGCCGGCGAGCACGAGAGCGACCATCGAGGTGGCCAGCTTCAGATCGACCCTTTGGGCCTGTTCGTTCATTCGCGACATGTTAGTCCCCTGGTTGAATTTCGATATGCCAATCGCCGGCCTATGTGCAGCGGCCCCCCAGCCGTCCCGAATCGACACACGGCCAAAGCCGCCGCCGATCCGCCTTGTCCACTCGTTGGCAACGCCCGCCGGCATCTGTCCAGAAAGCCTTGGTTTCAGGCCTGCAAGCGGATGCCGAATTGACGCCTTCAAGCGCCAAAACAATCGTGCCTGACATACGCCATTCGCGCACCCCGCAATTTGGCCGCAGGGCTGTTGCGGCAATGATACAGTTGCGAAGCGTTGCATTGGCGCAACACAATGTGGGCCTGGCGGCCTGTTTCAGGCGGGGAGTTGCTTTTTCATCGGCACAAATCGCACCTGCACGCCGCCGCAATCCTGATTGATCTGACCCATCGCGACATAGCCATAGGCGGCATAGAAGGGCACGCCGGGCAGGGTGGCCATCAGTTCGGTGCGGGCAAATCCGGCTGCCGCGGCTGCCTCTTCGCAGGCCTTGAGCAAGGCCGCACCCACGCCGCGCCGGGCGGCCTGCGGCGCCACGAAAAAGGCGCGAACCTTGGCGGCATCGCGCGCCGGATCGAGCAGGCCGGATTCGCGCCCGGCAAAACGGTCACCGCCGAACAGCGTGGCGCGCCGGCTCCAGCCGCCGCAGCCCAGCCGCACGCCGGTGCTGTCTTCCACCACCAGATAGGTGCCATCGGCCACCAGCTCGCTATCCACGCCAAACACATGGGTGATGGCGGCCTCGGTTTCTTCGGGCGTGTAAAAGCCCTGGCTCAGGATGCGGGCCGAGGCGGTGATGATGGCTTCCAGCGCCGGGATTTCATCGGCGCAGGCCGGGCGGATGTGCAGATCGGTCATGGCAGCGCCTCATGCCCGATGCATGCTGCGCCCGTCCACCACCGTCTCGATGATCTTGATGTCCTTGATGTGATCGGGCTTCACCACGGTCGGGTCTTCGGCCAGCACGACATAATCGGCCAGTTTGCCGGCGGTCAGACTGCCCTTGATGGCTTCTTCCTTGGCGGCCCAGGCGCCGTTCAGGCTGTTGATGCGGATGGCCTCCAGCACGGAAACGCGCTGATTGGCGCCCCAGGTTTCACCGTTCCAGCCGGTGCGGGTCACCATGCCCTGGATGCCCATCAGCGGCGCGAACGGCCCGGGGAAGAAATCGCTGCCAGCGCACACCTTGATGCCGTGATCGAGGAAATCGCGGAAGGCCATGGCTTGGGCCATGCGATCGGCCCCGTAAAATCCGAACTTGTCGCTGTTGTAATAGGCATAGCTGGTGAACGGCGCCGGCACCGCGCCCAGCGCCGCCATGCGTTTGAGGATGCCGGCGTTGACCAATGTGCAATGGGTGATCTTGGGCCGCAGATCCTTCACCGCCAGTTTTGCTTGCGCGCGTTCAAAGGCGGTCAGCGCCATGTCGATCGCCACGTCGCCATTGGCGTGGATGTTGGGCTGGATGCCGGCGCGCACGACTTTTTCCACCCAGGCGTCGAGCACGTCCTGCGGTTCGGTGACATTGCCATAATAGGCCGGCGTGCGGCCGGCATAGGGCGTGGAAAGCGCCATGGTGCGTTCGGAAAAACTGCCATCGGCGGTGTGTTCGGCGGTGGCGCCCAGCTTGATCCAATCATCGCCAAAGCCGGTCTTCAGGCCGGCGGCGATCATCTGATCGACCATCGCCCCCCAGGCTTCGTAATTCACCCGGTGTTTCAGCCCACCTGCGGCGCGCACATCCTGAATGGCGGCCAGATCGCCGCCCTGGTGATGCACCGTGGTCAGGCCATAGCGGCTGAATTCGCCGCTGATATGCGCCATGCCGGCACGAGCGCGCTTGGCCTTTTCGGCCGCATCCAGCACCGGGCGCTGGCCCTTTTCCTCCACCAGATCAATGGCATTGTCGGTGATGCGGCCACTCAGCCGGCCATCGGGCAGCCGATCGAAGGTGCCGCCGGGCGGGTTCTGTGTGTCGCGCGTTACCCCGGCCATGGCCAGCGCAAAGCTGTTGACGAACACGGTGTGCCCGCCGCGGTGGCGCACCATCACCGGGTGGGTGGTGCTGATCCTGTCGAGATCATCCACCGTCAACTGCCGGCCATCCTTCAGCTTGGTATCGTCGTGGAAATAGCCATCGACCCAATAGCCGGGCGGCGTGACCGCAGCCTTGGCGCGCAATTTGTCGATGATCGACGCGATGGTGACGAACTCCACCTCGAACGGATTGCCCACCAGGGTTTCATACAGCAGCACATCACCGATCGGGTGATTGTGGCAATCAATGAAGCCCGGCACCACGCAGGCGCCTTTCAGATCGATCATGCGTGTGCTCTTGCCGGCCAGGCCCTTCACGGCATCGCCGCCAACGGCCATGATGCGGCCATCCTTGATCGCCATCGCACTGGCTGCAAGCTGCGTATCGTCCGTGGTGATCAGCCGGCCATTGTGCAGGATCGTATCGGCATCGCGTTCATGGGCTGCGGCCCGCGCGGCCCAACTGGCCCACAATGGCGTGGCCATGGCGGCGGCAAGCAGGTGGCGGCGATTGGCGTTGATGATCATCGGTTGGTCTCCCAAGCCGGCATCGTCGCCCCACAAACCATCTAGTGCAAGAGGCCAAGAAAAAGGGCGGAGCCGGCCCCCGCCAACCCCGCCCACTTCGCGACGAGCGAAATCAGGTCAGCCGGGCTGGCTCACGGCGCGGCGGCGGGCGATGCTGCCCACCAGGCCAAAGCCCAGCATCATCATCATCCAGCTGGCCGGTTCCGGCACCGGATCGAACACGTCACCGGCCACGTTCATGGTCAGCGTGTAGTTGCGGCCACCCACACTGCCCGTTGGCGCGAAATCGGCGAAGGTGAAGGTGAAGATGTCGTTCACGGTTCCAACCACGAGCGGATTGAAGCTGATCGAATAATTGTTGGTGAAGCCGCCATCCAGACCATTGGTGAAGGTGCTGATGGTGCTGGTGAACTGGCTGTTGCTGGTCGAACGGCTGATCGACGTCAGGCTCAGCCCGGCGGTGTTGATATTGCCGATGTTGGTGATGTTGAAGTTCAGCAGGGCCGGGCCACTGCCCAGTGCCAGCGAACCGAAGTTCAGAGAACTGCTGGTCACGGTCGAGCTGTTGCTGAACGACGGATTGGCAAAGTTCAGATAATCATAGGCAACGCTGTAGACATTGCTCGCCGCCGTGGCGCCGCCCACAACGAAAGCGCTTCTGGCAAAACCGGTGGTGACCCCGGAACCATTGATGATCCGGGTGTTGCTGTTGCTTACCGACGTGGAGAAATTCACCGAACCCGCGCCGGTGCCGGCGAGATTGACCAGGTTACTGCTGGCAACGGCGGTGGTGCCGGACAGCGTGCCGGTGGTGGAGGAGGTGTTGTTGCTGGACTGGTTGAGGCAGTCACCCGAATTGCATTTGGGGGTGGCCGCAAAGCTGGTGGTGCTGATGCTGGTGCCGCCGATGGAAACCGTGCCGCTGATGCCCGAGGTCACGTCTACGGTGCGGCCGGAGCCCGATGCCGGGATGGCGCCGGTGGCCGAAACGCTCACCGTATAGGGCAGTGTCACGCTCATCCGCGCGCCGACCAGGATGCCGGTGTTGGTGTCGAAACGGCTGATCGGGATCAGAGTCGGCCCGGTGCTGCTGACGGTACCGATGAAGGTGGTGGTGCCCGGCCCGACGCGCGACTGCTGTTGGGTGGTGGTGAATTGGGAGGCGTTGACCGTCTGGGTCACCGTGATCGGCGTTGCCGCCATCACCGACCCTGCCATGCCAACAGCCGCCATGGCTGAAACAAACGTTGCAATCTTGTTCACGTGACCCATCTTTCTTGTCCCGACCCCATGGGACTTGCCTTTTAATTTGCAAGATACGTGCCAAGTTCAGAAAATCATGTAACATCTTGAAAATGGACAATAGTTAAGGAAGTATTTACATCCATTTTGTAAACTGGCCCGACAAAATTCGCGCCATATTGACGCAATCTCTCCGGCTGCCGCTGCTGCGTGCACCTCCCCCAATCAACCAGTTTTGCCGCGACCGCAGGCGGCCCACAGTGGCCATGAAAAAGGGAGGACCAACCCATGGATTTCGCGCTGCCCGCTGATCTGATCGCCTATCTGGCCGAGCTTGACGCCTTCATCGAAGCCGAGATCAAGCCGCTGGAGAATCAGGACGACAATATCCGCTTCTTCGATCACCGCCGCGAATGGGCGCGCACCGATTTCGAACATGGCGGCCTGCCACGCCGCGAATGGGAATTGCTGCTGCGCGAGGCCAGCATCCGCGCCGACAACGCCGGCCACTGGCGGTTTTCGGCGCCGAAGAAATACGGCGGCAAGGATGGCAGCAACCTGTGGATGGCAGTGATCCGCGACAAGTTCGCAGCAAAGGGCCTGGGCCTGCACAATGATCTGCAGAACGAACACAGCATCGTCGGCAATTTCCCGTTTGTTGCCATGTTTGAATCATTCGGCACCGAGGCGCAGCAGCAGGAATTCATCCTGGGTGGTTTCGCCCGCAAACGCATCACTGCCTTCGGCCTGACCGAGCCTGATCACGGCAGCGACGCCACCCACATGGAAACCACCGCCGTCGCCGAATCCCGCGACGGTGTGGATGGCTGGCTGATCAACGGCGAGAAAATGTGGACGACCGGCATGCACGTCGCCACCCACTGCGCCACCTTCTGCCGCACATCGGGCGCGCCCGGTGCAGCGCGCGGCATCAGCTGCTTCCTGGTGCCCACCGACACGCACGGCCTGAAGGTCGAGGAATATCTGTGGACGTTCAACATGCCCACCGATCACCCGCGGGTGAGCTTTACCAACGTGTGGGTGCCGGATTCGACCCGGCTGGGCCCGGCCGATGGCGGCCTGTCGCTGGCGCAGAGCTTTGTTCACCAGAACCGCATCCGCCAAGCCGCATCGTCGTTGGGCGCGGCGACCTTCTGCGTGGAAGAGAGCGTGAAATACGCCCGGACCCGCAAGCCGTTCGGGGAGGCGCTGTCGAAAAATCAGGCCATCCAGTTCCCGCTGGTCGAGCTCGCCACCCAGTGCGAAATGCTGCGCCTGATGATCTACAAGACCGCTTGGGACATGGACAACATGCCCCACGAGGCCATCGAGAGCCAGCTTTCGGACAAGATTTCCATGTGCAATTACTGGGCCAACCGGTTGGTGTGCGAAGCCGCCGACCGGGCGATGCAGGTGCACGGCGGCATTGGCTACAGCCGGCACAAGCCGTTCGAACATATCTTCCGCCACCACCGTCGCTATCGCATCACCGAAGGTTCCGAAGAGATCCAGATGCGCAAGGTGGCCGCCTATCTGTTCGGTTATCTGGGGCCGCGAAAGCAGCTGTTCGCTGACCTGTGATCGTGGCATGCCTGCCGCATGAAACTGGGCGTTTGCTGGTATCCTGAACAATGGCCTGAGCCGCTTTGGGCCAGCGATGTGCAGCGCATGGCGGCGCTGGGCCTGTCGTTCGTGCGGATCGGGGAATTTGCCTGGAGCCGGATCGAGCCGGAACCTGGTCAGTTCGACTGGGACTGGCTCGACCGCGCTGTGGACCTTGCGCACGCGGCGGGCCTCGAAGTGGTGATGGGCACGCCCACCGCCACACCGCCGAAATGGCTGGTGGACGCGTATCCCGAAATCCTCGCCAAGGGTCGCGACGGGCAGGTGCGCGGCTTTGGCTCGCGCCGGCATTATTGTTTTTCGTCCGACGTCTTTCTGGAACAGGCCAAGCGCATCACTTCGCTGATGGCGCAGCGCTATGGCCAGCATCCGGCCGTCACCGCCTGGCAGACCGACAATGAATATGGCTGCCACGACACGGTGGTGAGCACCTCTGATGCCGCCAAGGCCGGCTTTCGGCGCTGGTTGGCGGCGCGCTATGGCAGTGTTGCGGCGCTGAACACGGCGTGGGGCTTGGCGTTCTGGAGCCAGGAGTATCGCGGCTTTGACGAGGTGGATGCGCCGTTCGGCACCGTCACCGAAAGCCACCCGGCGCACCGGCTGGATTGGCAGCGCTATTCGTCGGCCATGGTGGAGCGCTTCAACGCCGCGCAGGTGGAAATCCTGCGCGCGGCGTCGCCGGGCCGGGATATTTCCCACAATTTCATGGGGCTGTTTACGGAATTCGATCATTTTGCCGTTGGCCGCCAGATGGATGTGGCCGCGTGGGATAGCTATCCGATCGGCTTTCTGGGGCAGGGGCCGTTCACTGCGGCCGACAAGGCGCGTTATCTGCGCACCGGCCACCCGGATCTGACCGCCTTCCACCACAGCCTGTATCGTGCCTGCGGGCAGGGGCGCTGGTGGGTGATCGAACAACAGCCCGGCCCGGTGAACTGGGCGGCGTGGAACCCGGCACCAGCCAAGGGCGCGGTGGAATTGTGGGGTTGGGAAGCTGTCGCCCACGGCGCCGAGCGCATGAGCTGGTTCCGCTGGCGGCAGGCACCCACGGGGCAGGAGGCGATGCACGCCGGGCTGAACCGGCCCGACAACCAGCCAGCAGCGGCGTGGCCGGAAGTGGCGGCGCTCAGTGCCGGGCTGGCCACGCTGGGCCCGCTGCC
>NZ_JANPML010000473.1:0-3502 GCF_031422795.1 Sandarakinorhabdus sp. | reverse complement strand
TTGCCGGCGCGCAGTTCTGGCGCGATGGCGGTTTCCCAATAGGGCAGCACGCGGGCGATGGTGTCTTTCAGGCTTTCGGCGGTGGGGATGGCGATGCCGGCGTAGCGGCGGTCAGCGGCGAGATCGAAATCCCCACCCGGTGCCAGCGGCGGCGGCGGGATATCGAAGCTGCGGCGCCAGATCTTCACCTGATGCTCGCCATATTTCGCCGCGGTATCGGCCTTGTTGAGGCCGGTGAGGCTGCCATAGTGGCGCTCGTTCAGCTGCCAGTTCTTGGTGACGGGCAACCACAGCCGGCCCATGGATTCCAGCGCGAGATTGAGCGTCTTGATCGCCCGGCTTTGCACGCTGGTGAAGGCGAGATCGAAATCGAGGCCGGCTTCGGCCATGCGGCGGCCGGCGTCGCTGGCTTCGGCGACACCCTGTTCGGTGAGGCCCACATCCCACCAGCCGGTGAAACGATTTTCGAGGTTCCACTGGCTCTGGCCGTGGCGGAGGAGGACGAGAGTTGGCATGGGCAGCGGTTTAAGCTGTGGCGCGGCGCGTTTCCAGCCCGAATTTCTACAGTGCGGCTTCGTCCAGTTCCCCGGTGCGGATTCGCACGGCGTGGGCGATGGACGATACGAAGATCTTGCCATCGCCTACGCTGCCGGTTTGGGCAGCATGCAGGATGGCATCGACGATGCGGGCGACGTCGTCGGCTTCGACGACCATATCAATCTGCAGCTTGGCCACCAGTTGCGGGATATTTTCGGCGCCGCGATAGATATCGGCCTGGCCAACCAACCGGCCCTGGCCGCGCACTTCGGTCACGGTCATGCCCTGCACATCGGCCTGCATCAGGGCTTCGCGCACCTGTTCGAGCTTGAACGGCTTGATGATTGCCGTGATCAGCTTCATGGCCTGCCCTGCATCCCGATAGTGGCGATACCGCAACCCTGCCGCAGCCCATCTGGTTACAGAATAAGGCGTTTGCCGGTGCGCGCCTGTGGCTCAGAGCGGCCGCGCCAGTTCGCTGCGGGCAATGGCCAGATCATCGGCATCCACCATGACGCGGATGCCGGAAATGCCGGGGCCGATCAGGCTGGCGATACCGGCGTCGAACAGCACGCAATCAATGCCGGCGGCTTCCAGCCGGCTGCGCACGATGGCGGCTTCGACGGGGGAAAACAGCGTGTCGACGCAGGCCAGGCCCATCAGCTGTAGGGCAGGTGCGACGGCGGCGTAACAGCCAGCCCGTCGATGGAGCGATCCCGCTCGTGATATTTCAGCAGGCGTTTGGCCGGATCATCCTGCTTGAAATATTTGCGCAGCGTCTCGCGCTCTTCCACCAGCGCCATTTTCGGCACGGCCCAGCCGCAGCTGGTCTGGGTCGAATCCACGTCGATCAGGAAAATCTGGCGCACGCCGCGTTCGATGGTGAAGTGAGCGGCCAGAGCGTCCCAGCCGCCATCCTGCGGCAGCACGGCGCGGCCGTGGCCATAGATGCGGTAGATCAGGGCGGGCTGATCAAAGGCGCAGAACATGATGGTGATGCGGCCATCGGCAGCCAGATGCGCGTGAGTTTCGTTGCCGCTGCCGCCGAAATCCAGATAGGCGCAGGATTTGCCGCCGGGCAGCACGCGGAACGTGTCCATGCCCTTGGGGGAAAGGTTGATGCGGGCATCAGCGGCGGCGGTGGCGACGAAAAACACCGGCTGGCGGGCGATGAAATCCGCATGATCGGGGGTGATGTGATCGAAGAATTCCGACATGCAGCCCTCCTTCAGCCAGCGGTGCCGCCCACCGTCAATCCGTCCACCAGCAGCGTGGGCTGGCCGACGCCGGCCGGCACGCTCTGCCCGCCCTTGCCGCAGATGCCAACGCCTTCATCCAGCGCCATGTCGTTGCCGATGGCGCGCACGCGGGTGAGCACGTCGGGGCCGTTGCCGATCAGCGTGGCACCTTTCAGCGGACGGCCGAGCTTGCCGTTCTCGATCTCATAGGCCTCGGTGCAGGAAAACACGAACTTGCCGCTGGTGATGTCGACCTGGCCGCCACCGAAGCTCTTGGCAAAAACCCCCTTCTTCACACTCGATAGGATGCCGGCCGGATCGTCGTTGCCGCCCAACATGAAGGTGTTGGTCATGCGCGGCATCGGCGCGTGGGCATAGGATTCGCGGCGGCCATTGCCGGTGGGCGCAACGCCCATCAGGCGGGCGTTGAGGCGATCTTGCATATAGCCCTTCAGGATACCGTCTTCGATCAGGGTGGTGCGGCCGGTGGGGGTGCCTTCATCATCGACGGTCAGGCTGCCGCGGCGTTGATCGAGGCTGCCATCGTCCACCACCGTCACGCCCGGCGCCGCCACACGTTCGCCGATGCGGCCGGAAAAGGCGCTGGTGCCCTTGCGGTTGAAATCGCCTTCCAGGCCGTGGCCAATGGCTTCGTGCAGCAGGATGCCGGGCCAGCCGGGGCCGAGCACCACGGTCATCTCGCCGGCCGGTGCATCGACGGAATCAAGGTTCACCAACGCCTGGGCCAGCGCGATATCGATGGCGCCTTCCCAGGCGGCATCCTTGAACAGCGCATCATAAAGATAACGCCCGCCCAGCCCGTGAAAGCCGGTTTCGCGGCGGCCGTTCTTTTCGGCGACAATCTGCACGTTCAGCCGCACCAGCGGCCGCACGTCGCGCACCCGCGTGCCGTCGCCGCGCAGGATTTCCACCACGTTCCAGCTGCCGAGCAGGCTGGCCGACACCTGCACCACGCTCGGATCACGGGCGCGGGCGGCGGCATCGATCTGCTGCATCAGTGCGACCTTGGCGGAAAAATCGATACCAGCCAGCGGATTGGCATCGGTATAACGCCGGGCGTTGGTGGGCATCGGCGGCATCGCCATGGTGCCGCCGTGGCCATCCCGGACCACCTTGATAGTGTCGGCAGCGCGGGCGATGGCGGCGTGCGACAGATCGTTGGCATGGGCAAAGGCGGTCATCTCGCCGGCCACGCCGCGCAGGCCAAAACCCTTGACCGTGTCGAAACTGGCCGCCTTCAGCCGGCCATCATCAAAGGCGAAACTTTCGGAGACGCCATATTGCAGATACAACTCGCCATCGTCGCAGCCGTTAAGCGCATCGGCGACTTGCGCGGCGGTGCGGTCCGGGTCGAGCCCGGTATCGGTGTAGAACAGCTGGGTGGCATCAGGTGTGGTCATGCCCAAGATATGGGCCAAGGCCGGGAAAAGGGAAAGGGGGGCGACAACCGCGCCCCTATCAACCGAATTTGCCGATCAACCGAACTTGCAGGTGAGAACCCAGCGCTCGCCCGCCCGGTCAAAGCTGATCCGGCTGCAATCATCCAGCACGTCGCGGCCAATCAGCACCCACGGATCGCGGCCACTGCGGCGCTTGCGATCGGCGGAAACCGTGATGGTGTCTTCATCGTCGCTGGCGGTGGAGGTGCCCTTGGCGGCGGCATCGATCGCCTTGGCCTGGCTTTCCGAAACGCGCACGCCCAGTTG
>NZ_JANPML010000472.1:0-13567 GCF_031422795.1 Sandarakinorhabdus sp. | reverse complement strand
CCGGTGATTGCGCAGCAGGCGGCTGGCCACCGGGTCGCTGCTGTCCAGCGTCTGGGCGGCGCGGGCAAAAAGGCGATCGGCATCGGCAAATTGCAGCAGGTTGGATTGCTGCAGGCCCTGGTTGGTCAGATATTCGGCGCTGCGGGTGAAACCCGGCGCGCCTTGCCGGCTGCGTTCGACCAGCAGATCGAAAAACTCGGCCGATTCGGCAAAGCTGGCGCTGTTGTTGCGGGTATAGGCTTCGGCCAGCGCCTGGTTTGGTTCAAGACTGCCGGCCTGCAAGCGAGCAAAGGCCGCCGGATCGCCAGCTTCGGTCGCTGCCACTTCCACCGTGCCCACAACGGCCGCATCAGCCAGCAGCGATTGCAGCCCTAATTCCAGCGCCGAACCATAGCCGGCAAGGCCATCGGCCACATACAGCGTGCGCCCGCGCATCACCTGATAGCGCACATGGCCCAGCCCATCGATCGTGCAGCGCGACACTTGCACACCGGGCAGTCCCTTGACGCTGGCCGCAGCCGGCATCGGGCACCCGGCCGGCAAGGCCGGCGCCGCGCTGCGCAGGGCGAAAAGACTGCCTACCGGGACCGCAGCATCGCGGCAGATGATGCGATAACCGCGATCAAACAGGCCCTTCAACGCCGGATCGGCGGCCTGGCTCTGCGCCGTGCACAGCACGCCCGCGTTGCCGATGCGGAAGCTGTCGATCAACGACAGGCTTTCGGCGGCCTGCGCTGGCGGCGTGGCCATGGCACTGGCCAGCAGCAGCAGAGAGATGGTCCGGCGCATCAGTTCAGCCCTCCCGGCGTACGCACGCCTCTTGGCATCGGGTCCATCCACAAGGCCGGATTGCCACCACTGGTCACCGGGTCAGTCGCATCGGGATCGACAAACATCGGGCTGAAATCGATCAGCCGCTGCAGCAGCACGATCGGCAACTTTTCGGCAGCCGCCTGGGCGGCTTCGCGCTTGTCTTCCTGCTCCGGCGTCAATTCCTCGATGTTGTTGACGATGGTCACCACCGGCTGGAACAGTTCGTCCAGCAGCAGGCCCGGGCAGCTGGCGGTGGTGACGATGCAGCCGTTCACCGTGCTGCCCGCTGTTACCAGGCTGATGCCCGGATCCAGCTGCACTAGCGCCAGCGTGTCGGAATTGATGGCAAAGCTGTTGTCTGCACGCTGGATGCGGCCATTGATCATCACGTCTATCGGGTTGTTGCCTTCAAAGGCGCGGCGGATGCGCAGGCCACCGGTGCCGGCGGTGAAACCGGCCTTCAACCGATCGGTGCCGCTGTTCTGGATCAGCACCTCGCGATCGGCACCAATCAATATGCTGCCAGCGCCGATGGAGCCGCCTGCCACCACTGATGCACCAGCCGCGTTCACCGCATCGATGCGGGCCTGCCCGGCCAAGGTGGTGCCGGCCAATTCGGTGAGCAAGCTTTCGCTCGCCACCCAGACGCGCGGCGCTGTGATGGCCAGCGTGCCAGCCGGCGTATCCACGCCCGCCCCCAGCCGCACACTGCCGCTGCCCTGCACCACTTCGATGCGGGTGCCGGCGATAAGGTTCACGCGGTTCTGCGCCCCTGCCTGCGCCATGGTGACGGCGCCCGTCACCCGCAGCAGGCCATTGGTTCGCAAGGTTACGCCCGGATTGCTGCTCTGCCCCGGCGCGATTGCCGGCAGCGTCAGTTGCTCCACAGTCATCGGCGCACCGTCGCTGCGCACCGTTATGCTGCTGGCGCGCAGCGTGCCGAATTCAGCGTTCGACAGGCTGTATGTGTCGGGCACGATACTGCCGGCGCCGCCAATCACGGTCGCATCTGCTACGGAGCCGACGATCAGTTGCACATTTTGCGCGCCAGCGCCGCCAATCACCGCTTCGTCATCAATGGCAATATCGCGCGACGTAATGGTGATGTCCGGCGTGCGGATGTCGCTGTTCAGCCTGGCCACGCCGCGCACATCGATCAGTACGCTGGAAGACGCGGTAATGGCCTGCGCGGCGAAATTTCCAGTGGCCGCAGCTATGAAGCGGCCTGTACTCGTTGCGCCGGTAACAGCGATGTCACCAACCAGCCGGACCGGTGTTGATGCCAGCAGCGCCGCAAACAGCGGATTGCCGGCCTGATCAAAGGTGATTTGCGGCAGTAGATCGTGCGCGGCGATATAGACGAAACCGCTCGGCGACGTCGTGAGACTGCCGGTGGTGATCCCACCGGTATCGAGCAGCACGATCCCGGTTGGCGCCACGATGGCGCCGGTCGTGACGCCGGCCACGCCGGACAGCGTGGCGGTGCCCGACACATTGATCGGCCCGGTGCGAATGATTCCCGGTGTCGTGGCAAAGACCACGCCCGCAGCTCCCTGTTGCGGGTTCACCGTTCCGGCATCGATGGCGCCAGTAAGGATTCCGCCGCCGGCATTGAGAAACACGCGGTTGCCCGCAGACAAGTTGAGGGTCGAAACCACATTGTTGGCCGATAGCCGGATTTCACCGGCCGCGCGCACGTTGAGCGTCGTCACGCTTCTGAGCGGTTGGTTGGCCGCAAGCACCAGCGAGTCGCCGGCATTGATGTTGCCGACCGTGATGCTGCCATCGCTGGCAACAGCGATCGCGCCCGGTGCAGTCAGATCGCCGAGCACCAGATTGCCTACCGAGAACAGATCGACGAAGCCCTGGCTGCTCAAGCCTGCCAGCCGCAAGCTGCCGGCGCTGAGCCGCGTGCCAAGCGCTGCATTGATCGCGCCGTCGATGCGCAGCACGCCCGCCGTCCGCGCTTCGAACAGCCCGGCCGTTACGCCGCCAGCCACCGTGATGTTGCCCGATACGGCCGTCGGGGCTGCAGCGAACAGCGCGGTGTAATCCGGCAAGCCGTTTGCAAACACGATCAAGCTGCGCTGGGCAAAGTCGCCAAAGCGCACCCGGCCCGTCGCTGGCGCTGCAATGCTGCCAGTGTTGATCGTCCCGCCCGCCAGCAGCACCACATCACGACCGCTCTGCAGATCGCCACTGGCCAATGCGCCTTGCGCCAGCAAGCCGATATCGCCGCCACTGGTCACGGCACCGGTGGTGACCGGGCCGAGCGCCCGCACATAGATATCGGGTGTGACACCAGCCGCCGGATCAACGGTGCCGGCATCCAGCGCGCCCAGCGTGGCCCCAGCATCGGAGGTGACAATGATGCGGCCGCCGGCACTGACGGCCCCGCCGGTCACGCCGGCAGGTGCATTCAGGTTGACGGTGCGATCGGCCCGCAGGCTGGCAAAGCTGATGCCAGTCGTGCCGGTGATGACGATGTCTTGATTGGCATCCAGATCGCGCAGCTGCACGCTGCCGGCCGAACTGTTCAGCAGCACATCATTGCTGCCCGTGGTGTTGGTGACCAGATCAATGCCCTGCGTGCCGGCAATCTCCAGCGTCTGCGCCGCGATCGTGCCAATGGCACCGTCTGAAGGCACATCGAAGGCAGATCGCACCTGGCCGCCCGACGAGACGAACAGTCGGCCGCCAGCCGTGATGGTGCCGCCGTTGTTGAGCCCCAGGCTCTGCTGCGACACTATCTGGCCATCGCCGGCAATGGCGATGGTCGATCCTGTATCCGCCACCAGGCCACCGCGCAGCGGCGATGCCGACGGCAGCGTGCCGTTGGCGAACGAATCCAGCGTCGCCATGGCAAGGCGGCTGCCATCCTGCGCGAACACCCGCACCACACCAGCCGTGCTGGGTGTGCCGGTGGTGCGGGTTTCGGCGACCACATTGCCGACGATGGCAAAATCACCGGCCACGCCGCTGTTGCCTTCGCTGCTCAGTTCCACCACGCCGCCGCTTGCCGTTCCGAGGGACGTGGCATTGGCAACCAGAGCGATGTTGCCAGCCACGCTGCCAGTCGCCCCGCGGACCGACAGCCCGACGGAGCCTGCCACGGCGGCGCCGCCGGCGCCGGTCGTGGGTACGCTGCCAATTGCGCTGGCATCGACGGCCAGATCGCCGTTGATAATGAACGCGGCGCCATTGGCCGTGTCCACGTCCACAAAGCCGCCATACGCGTCAGACCCCGCACCAGGGCCTGAGAAACCGGCGTTGGCCGTAACCAACACGTTTATGGCCCCGGTCGTCAACACGCCCGAGCTTGCGGCGATTTCGACAAGGCCGCCTTCAGCAAAGCCTGCGGCTCCAGCGCCATAATCGGCACGGGCCGAAATATTGATGGCGCCTTGTACCGTGGCATGCCGGAATGTCGCCATGTTGCACGGCCCCCCCCAGCGTCAATAAGCGTGCCAGACCCGAGAACGAGGGCGTTGGCCGAAACATTGATGCCGCCCGTCACATTCAATACGCTGGAGGCGCGTGTTTCAATCGATAAAGAGCCGCCATAAATCTCCCGGTTATCTGAAGCGACGCCGGAAAACGCATCAAGTGTGAGATTGATGTCACCGGCAACACTCATCGTGCCGCTGCCAACACTGTTGATTAAGACATCCAGTCCATCGGCAAATGTCCCGCGGCCCCGCCCGGTGATCGACAATGGTCCCCCGAATGCCAGTGTGCCACCCGAATTGAACTCGAGGACCAAGCCGCTGCCGCCGCCCACGGCCCCGGGGGCACCGTTGCCCGCAAAATCATCTTGTTGGATCGTCGTCGCGCCGTTCACAGTGATGTTGCCGCCAGCGGCTTCCACTGTGATTTCGCTGTCGCCGGCGTCGCCGGGCCTGAAACCGGAATCGCCGCCGAAATTGTTGGCAACCAGACGGAACACCTGGCCTTCGGTATCGACCAGGATGCTGCCACCAGTATTGGCCCTGACGGCAATCAAACCGCCGCCGCCGTACCCACCCGACAACAACGCACCGCCATCGCCGCCGCGCGAAGTGCTACTCAGGGTCAGATCAGCGCCGCCGCCGTATATCTCCAGTCGGCCATCGGCAGTGATCGTGATGCCGCCGCCAAAAGCATCGGAAGTGGAAAACTGGTTGATGTTCAGCACTTCGGCATCGGCGGTGATTGACAGGCCGCCTGCGCGTTGCGGCCGCCGCAGCCGCAGAAGGCTACCTGCACCGGCAGTAATTATCACGTCCCCGCCATTTGCCTCCTGCCCCGGCCCGAATTCGAATCCGTCACCCGACAAGGCGCTGGCGTTGAGAGTGATGCTGTCCGAGCCCAGCAATAACGACCCACCAGCCGCAGACGTCGTCACCTCCACCGAGCCGCCAAATGCTATACCAAACTGGCCGCGCGCATCGGCAATCAGATTGCCGGGAACCGTCATCTGGCCACCATCAAGAGTGACTCGCACTCGGCCGCCCTCGCCGTTTCCAGTCAAAAGCCCGTCAAAACCCTGCTGGCCGCCGCTGCCGATCGACAGCAGATCGGTATTGGCGCTCAGCAGGCTGGTGCCAGCCTGGGTGAACAACAGCGCCGTGCCGCCACGCCCGTCGCCGCCGTCGCCAGTGCCGATGCCATTGCCGCCGCGCCCCGACGCGTCGAGCAGGACGTTGCCGGCAATCGCAAGACTGCCTGAATCCGCTGCAGCTGCTGCCCCGAGTCCTTCGTGGCGTTTCAATTCGATGCGCGCCGTGCCGCCGCGGCCCAAGCCGCCACCGGCGATCGCATCGCCGCCGGCTCCCGTGGCATTTACATTGACTGCGTCCGCAATTGTCATCTGACCGGGCAGGGCGGCGTCGAAGTCCGGCGTCACGAGCAATCCGCCTTGGCCGCCTCTGCCGTTGCCGGCACCCAGATCGCCATCCACGGCGAAACCGGCTGAACCGCCAAGCCCGGCCACGTCGATCGAAATACTGTTGGCCGTGAGTATGCCGCCGCGGTTCAAGACAATTGCCGCGCCGCCAACCGCGTTGCCGCCGCGACCGCCAAGCCCAGCCCCGCTGACGTCGCCGCCATCGCCGCCGCTGACGCCTGCAAGGACCGTCACATCGCCGAGATTGGCGATGGATTGGTTGGTGGTTGGCGTGACCGGGCCGCTGACCACCCCAATATTGATGTTTCCGCCGGTTGCCGTTCCACCGGCGCCGCCGCTGGCGCCTGCCAGGCCTTCGCCGCCGCGGCCGCCCTGCACGCTGCTTTCGATGATCACTTCGCCAACGGTGAACGTGGACCGCGCCGGCTGGATGCTGAGTTCAATCCCGGCCCGCGGATTTTGCGGATCGCTGCCGAAGGCATTGCCGCCGGCGCCGCCGCCCTCTTCGCCGCTGCCGCCAGCGCCCCCTACAGCGCGGGCAACGATCAACAGGTTGGCGGCAGTGAACGACGCCCCAGGGCCGGCCTCCAGCGAGGACATGGTGAACACCGATTGGCCGATGATGGCATCGCCGCCGCGCGCGCCCGTGTCGAACATGGCGTTGCCGGCGATAGCATCGAGTGCGAATTCCGCATTGCCTTGAATAGTAACGTTGCCGTTGCTGATCAGCTGGAAAATCTGCCCGGAACGAGCATTGCCGCCGATGTTGCCCGCACCGCCGATGGCGGTTGCGCCCATGAAAAGGTTTTGGGCCGAAACATTGCCCGAATCGACCTCCAACGACAGCTGGCCGCCGCGCGCGGTGCCGCCGATGCCAGCATTGCCAATGCCACCAACGGCGTTGGCTTCCAGCAGCACTCCCCCCGAGAACGAGGCCGTTGCCCCACGGAACAATTCGAAGCTGGCATCGCCACCGCTGGCAGAGCCGCCGATGTCGGCGCCATTGGCACCAGTGGCGCCGGCAAGCAATCGGGCATTCGTCGCCACCAGCGCGCCGCGATCGCCGCTCACATTGGCGGAGCCACCCACGGCGTCAAAGCCGACAGCAGACGCATCGAGAAGCAACTCGCCCGCCAGTGTTACCCGGCCGATTTCCCAATCGAACGTGGCGTTGCCGCCTTCGGCCACGCCGGTACCAGCCGTTCCACTGCCACCCGCCGCGTTGACCAGCAGGCTCAGCCCGCCGGGGAGGGTAAAGCTCCGTCCCAGAACCAGAACGTCGGGGAACGCGTCGATTGAGCCGCCAAAGGCACCGCCGCCGACATTGCCGCTGGAGGCGCCGCCCGCGGCAGTGGCGTCAATGATCGTATCCACCGCCACCGTTGACGTGACGGACAGGTCGCCCGGCGCGAAGATGATGTCGCCGCCAAAGCCTTCCCCACCGGGACCCGAAGCGCCATTGCCGCCGCGTCCGCTGGCGGTGATGAGCAGTTGCTGGCCCAATTGATTGATGGAGCCGTTGTCAATGACGGCGAGAATGTCGCCGCCGGTGCCTTCACCGCCGGTATCGCCCGCGCCGCCAGCCCCGTTTGCGCTCAACGACAGCGGCCCACTCAAGGTTAAGACGGCCGGATCGCCAATGCTCAGCGTCACAGTGCCGCCAAAACCGAAACCGCCAACGCCGCCCGGATTGGCCCCGCCGAAGGCGCCAGCCTGCATCGTCAGCGACGTGGCTTCGAATGTTCCCTGGTCCGCAAAAAGTTCGACGACGCCGCCCTCCGCGTTGCCGCCCAGTCCGCCAATACCCTGCCAGGAGGCGTTGCCAAGCATGGTGAGGCCCGTGCCGCCAAGCTGCACCCGCCCGTTCGACTGGAAGAAGACGACGCCGGCAATGGCGTCGATGCCAAAGGCTGGCGCCAAGCCGGCGGCGGACACATCGACCGTCATGCCCCCGGCACTGCGCAATTCGCCGGCCGTGCCAACATCAATCAGGACCGTCCCCGACTGGATAACCGTATTGGTGCTTGCCGTGTCGTTGAAGCTGACCGCGATCAGGTTGATTTGGCCACCCACATCCAGCAAGCCGCCACCGGCATTGAGCGAAATATTGCCGCCAAGGTTGGCCGTGCCATCACCGTTGGCCAGTATCTGCAGATTGCCCGCCACGACCAGCGTGCCAGCAGCATCCACTTCCACCGCCAATTGCCCGCCGGCGCCATCCCCTTCCACCGAACCGCCTGCCACAACGGCGTTGCCGTCCAGTACCAGATTGCCGCCGATAGTGACCAAACTGTTGTTACGCACGGTCACATCGGCCCGGCCGCCCGTTGCGTTTCCGCTGGGCAGGCCCAGCCCGCCTTCGCCGCGCACGTTCACGGTGAGCGCCGGCGTGGTCAAACTGCTGAATTGCGAGGCGACCACGAAGATAGCGCCGCCGGTACCGCTGCCGCCCTGCGTCAGGCTGTTGCCGCCAATGCCGGTGGCTTTCAGCTCGATCAGCGGTGAGGCCGGATTGATGATGTTGAGTGTGCTGCCCGAGTCTGCGATCAGATCAATGCCGCCACCGATGCCATTGCCGCCAAGGTCGCCGTTGAAGCTGTTGCCGCCCGTGCCGATGGCTTCGGCAACGAACGTGCCGGTGCCGGCCATATCCAGTTCCAGCCTGCCTTCGACACCAAAGCTGATGGTACCAGCCGCGCCGTCACCGCCAGGGCCGTCGTCGTTGCTGATACCGGTGGCATTGACGGTCATGCTGATATTGCCCGACCGCGAAAAATGGCTGCCGCCCAATTCGTTGCGCAGCACGATGGAGCCACCAAAGGCAGTGGGCACAGCCCCGCCCGAGACAAACCCGCCGTCGGCCGACGCCGAAAGTGACAGGCCGTTGCTTTCCAGTGTGCCGAACAGCGATTCGATCAGCACGAAGCCGCCGATGGCTTCGCCGCCTGCGCCATCGCCGAAGATCGCGCTGGCATCAAACGACAATGCACCGCCAATACTGGCCGTACCGCGGCTACTGAACGTGATCCCGCCGCCCGCCATGGAAGCATTCGTCACCTGGCTGAAGGAAGTGGCCGAGGCGTTGGCGCTCAGATCGCCGAGGACGAAGAAGAAGCTGCCATCATCCGCGGTCATCGTGACAGTGCCGCCCACAGACGGAAGCCCGGGCAGGCCGTTGAGCAATTCGGCAGAGGCGCTGAACTGCGCATCACCGCCAACAGAAAGGATGCCGCGGCCAACGGCGGAAACGAACACCTGGCCACCATTGGCGACAGGACCTGCGGCGTTGGCGCTCAGCACCAGCTGGTTGTTCACCCCAAGGATGCCAAAATTATCAATGCGCAGATCGAGCGTGCCGCCCGTCGCGGTGGCAAAAAGGCCATCAATGCCGGTAAAGCCTTCGGCCACCATCACCAGATCGCCGCCCACCTGAAGGTTGGCGTTGTTCACCTCGGTCAGAATGCTGCCGCCAAATCCGCTATTGCCCAGACCGCCATCAAGGCCGTCTCCACCATAGCCATCGGCCACCAATTGCACCGGCGCGATGCGCACGCCCAAACCGACGTTTGCGCCATTCAGCACACGGAACGCCACATTGCCGCCGCGGCCGATACCGCCAGTGCCAGAGATCGAATCCCCGCCAGAGCCAATGGCGCTGAGGCGGACATAGCCCAAGATGTTGGTGCCGCCGGAAATGACCAGTTCCGCATCGCCGGCCTGGGCATCGCCAGCCTGGCCATTGGAACTGAACGCACCGGTGACATCAGCCGAAAGATCAATCCCGGTTCCCGTGAGATTGGCGTTGTACAGCAACACCCGCAGGCTGGGGCCATCAGCAAAGCCAGCGAAGGAATCGAAGCCGAAGGCGCCAAAGAAGCCATTGGCGCCAGGCGTGCCAGCCACGCCGGGGGCAATGCCGGCTGCACCGCCGGCGCCGCCCACGCCTGGTGTGCCGCCCTGCCCGCCAACACCACTGCTGCCCGCCGTTGCCGCCATGCTGGCGGTAATCAGCGGCACGTTCAGGCTCCACGCCGTGTTCAGATCATTGCTCGCCGCGCCGATCAGCAAGTTGCCGCCGGTTGCGTTGCCGCCGGTGCCGGCGTTGCCGCCAGTGCCACCATTACCGCCAGCGCCGCCATTGCCGCCATCGATATTGATGGCATCGCCATCCAGACCGGGCGCACCATTGGCCCCGGCCCCACCAGTACCGCCCGTGCCGCCCGTGCCGGCCAACGCCTCACCGCGCAGATCCCAGCTGGTGATCGTCAGGCTTCCGCCGCTGTTGGCGGCATCGGTGCCGATGGTGATATTGCCGCCCAAAGCGGCACCACCAGCGCCGCCGGCGCCGCCCAACTGGCCATTGCCGCCGGGGTTGCCGTCGCGCTGTCCCGGCAGCGGAATGCCGGGAGGCGTGCCACCCTGGCCCGTGCCGCCATCGCCGCCCAGGCCGGCCTGCGCTGACACGAACACGTTGAGGAAGGGCATGGTCAGGATGCCGCCGGGTCGCACGATCACGCTTGCCGAACCGCCGGTGGCCGCACCGCCGTCGCCGCCGGAAAGGCCCGTGTTGCCGATGGCACCGCCTCTGCCTCTGGCAATTGCCGACAGCTGGACGCCGCCGGCCAGATCAAAGCTGCCGCCTTCGGCAACCAGGCCAACAGTGCCGCCAATGCCGGCACCACCCGTCGCGCCATCGCCCTGCGCCGCACCGCCCACCCCGTCGGCATCCGCCGAAAGGCTGGCGATGGTCATGCTGCCCACCGTTGTGACGGGAACGGCACCGGCAGCCTCATGCCGCTGCAGGCGGGCCTGTGCGGTGCCGCCCTGGCCGATGCCGCCAAGTGTGCTTGAACTGCCACCCCGACCGGTGGCGATCAGCGAAACCGGGCCAGTGATCGTCACATCCACTGGCAGGCCAGCCGTGAAGTGCGGCGTCCCCAGGATGCTGGCTTGGCCGCCGATGGCATTGCCGCCGCCCAGATCAAAAATGCCGCCGCCGCCACCATCGCCGCCAGAGGCCGAAGCAAAGATGGTGACCGCGCCGGCGGTAGCCACGCCGCCGCGCACCAACAGGGTTGCGACGCCGCCGGTGGCATTGCCGCCGCGCCCGCCCACGCCATCGCCATCGATGCCGCCGCCGTTGCCGCCTGTCACCCGGCCATCAACGGAAAAAAGTGAGCCGAAATCAAAGGTTGACCGGCTGGAGACCGGGGTGACCGTGCCGCTGGTCGTGCCGATATTGACCAGGCCGCCCACTGCATTGCCGCCGCGCCCGCCATCAGCCGTACCCAAGCCGCCGCCGCCTGCGCCGCCAACGGCCGTATTAACGACCAAGAGCTGACTGGTGATGAAACTGGACCGCGCCGGCCGCGAAGCGATTACCAGTTGCGGTTGGGTGGCGAGTGGATCTACGCCAAAGGCATCGCCGCCGGCGCCGGCCGTGCCGGCACTGGCGCTGCCGCCAGCGCCGCCCTGCGCTGCCGCCAGCAAAATGACAGAACCGGCGTTGACCGTCGTGCCCGGCCCGGCTTCCAGCGACGACAAAACGAAAAATGCCTGGCCAACCGTGGCATTGCCGCCGCGGCCACCATCACTGGCTTCGCCGCCGGTGGCGTCCACACTCAGCGTGAGAGCAGAGGTGGTGAGATTGGCATTGTCAAAGCCGCCGAACAGCCGGCCGGACCGCGCGGCGCCACCGCCCACGCCCTGGCCACCCGTTACGTCAGCCAGCATCAAGACCGAACCAGCCGTGATGGTGCCCGACTGGCCGCGCAACACCACAAAGCCGCCTGTGGCATTACCGCCAACACCGGTCGTGCCATCGCCGCCAAAGGCCCCGGCCGAAGCAAACAGGTTGCCGCTGACCCTTATGCCCTGATCATTGGCAAGCGAATTCGGCCCCAGCCGCACGAACACCGCCGGCGCATTGGCATCGCCCTGATCCCAGCCCACGGCATTGCCGCCCACTGTGCCGGAACCCCCGGTCGCATCAGCAATCACGTCAAGGCGGCCACCGATCAGCAGGCTGCCGCCGTTCTGCATATCGACATGGGCACGGCCACCGTTGGCATTGCCGCCGATGCCGCCATCACCGTTACCGCCGCGCGCCTCAGCCGCAATAGTCGTGCTATCGCCGCCAAAGCTGAGTAGCGGATTGCCGAGGCCAAGCAATTGCGCAAAGCCGCCCGTGGCTGCACCGCCGTTGACGTTGCCGCTCGCAATGCCGTTGGACGCGAATGCGGACGCATCGAGAATCACGTCGCCGTTGACGGTGATGCTGACCGGCGCGCCGCCATTCTGGGCGTGAAGCCGCGCCGTGCCGCCAACAAAGCTGTTGTTGCCAAAGCCGAAGCCACCATCGGCAACGGCAGTGACCGTAAGACCGGTGGTATTGATCGAACCGCCCCGATTGACATCCACAAATGCCGAGCCGCCGGTGGCAGTGCCACCGCCGATATGGCCATCGTCACCGCCTTCATCATAGCGGGCATCAGCGGTTACCGTGACCTGGCCCGGCACGGTGGCGAGAATATCAAGGAACGTCGCCGATGCAGCCCCGCCCTGGGCATTGCCCGAAAGCCGCCCGGCGGCGCCTGTGACGGCGAACCCGTTGGCGCTGATGATCAGATTGCCCGTTGTCGTAACGGGGGCCAGCGTATCGGAAACCACGAAGGCGTTGCCGCCAATGCCGCTACCGCTGTTGCCATCTGCTGCTGATCCGCCAAAGCCATCGGCACCGAGGATGATGTTAGCCGCCCGCAGGCCGCCAGCATTGGGATTGATCGCAACGGTGCCGCCTCGCCCGGTGCCGCCAGCCACGCCTGGGCTGAAGGCATCATCGCCAAAGCCATTGGCCAACGCCACAAAATCGCCGCCCACCTGCATTTGACCCAGGCCGGATGACAGGAAAGTGACCGTGCCAGCAGTGCGGTTGGCCCCCTGGTTCAGCCCGGTGAACTGGGTGGAGGCATCAAGCAGCACGTTGCGCGCAACCGTGATCGCGGCCGCATTGCGAAACAGGACAACACTCGTGTCTGAATAGGCCTGCAAATCGCTGGCAAAGCTGATCGGAACAGGGTTGTTGGTCTCAACGCGCACTGCATCCTTCGAGCGCATGGTCAGGCTCGAGGTGATGTTCTTGCCATTGACGGTCACCAGGGCGGCGGCATTGCTGCCGGCTGACGGTGTCAGGCCGAACTGCTGCACACCCTGGCCCGCTGGCGTGCCCACAATATCATAGCCGCCCGACAGCACGACAGCGTTGCCATCGACATCAGCCGCATTGGCCACGTTAAAGCCCAGTTGTCCGCCGCCGCTGATCAGCAGCGTCATCGCGTTGTTGCGCGGCACCGCCATCATGTAGATGCGGCTGAACACGCCCTGGCCGCCGATGCCACCCGGCCCGGTGATGCTGCCGCGCACTTCGCTGGTGCCGCCTGCCGCCGAACCCACGTTGGCGGTGATGTCGAACAGGCCGCCATTCAGTGTGAAGCTCACATCTTCGGCTGCCACCAAGGCTGCGGACGCGCCGGGCCCAACCGTGACCGCGCCATTCATAGTAAAGCGCGGGGCTACCGCGATCATGTAATTGTTGGATGCGATGGTCACGCCAGCGGCAACCGTCACGCCGGCCGTGCTGCCGGTAGCAGCCTGCAGGCGGAAATTGTTGGCGGCGTCCAAATAGGGCAGGCCAGCAGCCGCCCCCACCGGATCATTGGCGGTGAGCAGCAGGCTGCCAACGTTGAACTGCGAACCGCCATTGAGCAGCAAGCCGCCCGGCGCATAGAACCAGATGCGCCCGGCCGCATCGCTGCTGACCGTGCCCGAAAAGGAGATGGCGCGCGTTGGATCGGCGGCGATGATGCGGTT
>NZ_JANPML010000471.1:0-2433 GCF_031422795.1 Sandarakinorhabdus sp. | reverse complement strand
ACGGCACCGGCGTCGAGATGGAGGCGCTCACCGCCGTTTCTGCCGCGCTGCTCACCGTTTATGACATGGCCAAGGCCCTCGACCGCACGATGCGGATCGACGGCATCCGCCTGCTGAAGAAATCCGGCGGGCGTTCGGGTGATTTTGTCGCCGAATGAGTGACTTGCTGCCTTTTTCGGCGGCGCTGGATCAGCTGCTGGCCGGCGTGGAGCCACTCGCCACCGAAACCCTCCCGCTCGATCACTGTGCTGGCCGGGTGTTGGCGCAGGCCATCACCGCCCGTCTGACCCAACCGCCGTTCGCCGCCGCCGCCATGGACGGCTATGCGATCCGCTGGGCCGATCTGCACCGGCCATGGCAGGTGGTGGGGGAAAGCGCCGCCGGCCATGGCTGGGCAGGCCAGTTGGGCGAGGGCCAAGCCGTGCGTATCTTCACCGGGGCGCCCGTGCCGACAAGTGCCGACGTCATCGTGGTGCAGGAGGAAGTGGCCCGCGACGACGGCGCTGACGGCGATGGGGCGCGCCTGGCGGGCGAAGGCCCGCCGCGCATTGGCGCGCATATCCGTCCGGCCGGCCAGGATTTTGCGGCCGGCGACGCCTTGATCGCGGCCGGCACGCGGCTGGTGGCGGCCCATCTGGGGCTGGCGGCGGCCGGCGGCTGGGGCGCGCTGCCGGTTGTCCGTCGCCCGCGGGTCACGCTGATTGCGACGGGGGATGAACTGGTCTTGCCGGGGGAAACGCCAGGGCCGGGACAGATTGTTTCCGCCAACCCGGTGATGCTCGCCGCCCTGCTTCGCGCCGCCGGCGCCGATGTGCATGATCCCGGCCTGGTACCGGACAATCGCGCTGTGCTGGCCAAGGCACTGCAGGACGCGGATGCCGATCTGATCATCACCATCGGCGGTGCCTCGGTGGGCGATCATGATCTGGTGGTGCCCGTGCTGCGCGATCTGGGGGCCGAACTGGACTTCTGGAAGATTGCCCTGCGGCCCGGTAAACCGCTGCTGGCCGGACGATTGGGCGGCACCCGAGTGCTGGGCCTGCCGGGCAATCCGGTCTCTGCCTTTGTAACCGCGCTGTTGTTTGCCGTGCCGTTGGTGTCCCGATTGGGCGGGCGGGCGCATGATCTACCGCTGGAATGGCTGAAGCTGGCCACGCCGCTGCCGGCCAATGGTGCCCGCCGCGATCATCTGCGGGCACGGCGTACGCCAAACGGCGCAGAACCCTTTGCCAGGCAAGACAGTGCCCTGCTCTCGCTGCTGGCGCAGGCCGAATTGCTGATCATCCGCGAGGCGCATGCGCCGGCAGCGGCGGCCGGCGATGAAGTTACCTGCATTGCGCTTGACATGTTCCATTCTGTTTTCTAGATGTTCTATCCATGTTCCGTTTGACGCGGCTTGGGAGACAATGAAATGCTGACCCGGAAACAGCAGGAATTGCTGATCTTCATCGATGATCGATTGAAGTCTGATGGCGTGTCCCCCTCCTTTGAGGAGATGAAGGAAGCGCTGAACCTGAAATCCAAATCCGGCGTCCACCGGCTGATCAACGCGCTGGAAGAACGCGCCTTCATCCGTCGCCTGCCCAACCGCGCCCGCGCATTGGAAGTGCTGCGCTTGCCAGAAGCGTTGAAGATCGAAAAACCGGCGCTCACGCTGGTTGCCAGCCGCCCGGCTCCTGCCCCTCCCGCACTGGCAATGCTGGCCGCCAACGACACAGTGACCGTGCCGCTGCACGGCCGAATCGCGGCTGGTCTGCCGGTGGAAGCACTGGAAAGCGACCGCTCGCTGTCGGTGCCAGCTGCGCTGCTGGGCCCCGGCGATCATTATGCGCTGGAAGTGTCAGGCGATTCGATGATCGAAGCCGGCATCCACGATGGCGATTATGCCCTGATCCGGCGCTGCGACACGGCGCGTGATGGCGATATCATCGTGGCGCTGATCGACGAATCCGAAGCAACGCTGAAATATCTGCACCATGAAAAGGGCCTGGTCCGCCTTGATCCGGCCAACAGCAGCTTTGAACCGCAGCGCTATCGCCCGGAACAGGTGCGCATCCAGGGCAAGCTCGCCGGCTTGCTGCGCCGTTACCACTGATCGGCACAACCCTGTTCCCACTTCAGCGCCCGCCCTCATCCGGCGGGCGTTGTCGTTACAAGGCCAGGCGATAAACGCGCGCCGCCGTGGCGCTGAACAGGGCGGTCTTTTCGTCCTCGCTGGCGCCGGCGCTGAGCAGTTTGAAGGCGTTCCACAGCGTGGCGTAATCGCAGGTGCCGCGATCGACCGGGAAGTTGCTTTCGAACATGCAGCGATCCGCGCCGAACGCGGCCACAGCCGTTTCGATCCAGGGCCGCCATTCATCGGCCAGCATGGCCGCCGTGGCCGGCGGATCGGCCATGAAACTGGCAAAGCCGCCGAACGGCATGGCCAAGCCG
>NZ_JANPML010000470.1:0-14051 GCF_031422795.1 Sandarakinorhabdus sp. | reverse complement strand
GAAGCAGGTTTTCGAAGCCATGCTGGAAACCGGCGATTCTGCCTCCAGCATCGTCGAAAGCCGCGGCCTGAAACAGGTTTCCGACACCGGCGCCATCGATGCCGCCATCACGGACGTGATGGACGCCAACCCCGACAAGGTGGCCGAATATCGCCAAGGCAAGGACAAATTGTTCGGCTTCTTCGTCGGCCAGGTCATGCGCGCCATGGCCGGCAAGGCTGCACCGAGCGTGGTCAACGACCGATTGAAGGCATTGTTGGACGGCTAAAACCAAGCCCGCCAACCAAATATAAAGGAAATCATGACCTGATACGCTGGTTCGGCAAGTATTGCCGAAGTGATTCGCGTGTCAGGTTGCTCAATGATTCTCAAGCCCCGTGAAGACCGTAACACCAGCGTTGCAACGCTGGAACGATTGATGGCCCACCCGGCCGCCACCCGCCACGATATCGTGCGGCTGCGTGAGCAGATTGATGCGATCATCAAGGGAGATTTAAGCGAAAGCAAAGCCGCCATCGAAATGGATACGCATTGGGGCCACAGCCCCAACCACATCATCATTCACGATCTGCGCATCGAATTGGATGGCCTGGTGGCGCAGATTGACCATCTGATGATCAACCGGCTGCTGGATGTGTGGGTGCTGGAAAGCAAGCGGCTGGCAAACGGCATCAAGGTAGAAGAAAATGGAGAGTGCCTGACGTTTATTGGCCGCTTTCCCAAGGCTATTGATTCCCCGATCGAACAGAATCGCCGCCACATAACAATGCTGGATCGCCTGTTCAGCAGCGGCGCCATCCCGCTGCCCAAGCGCTTAGGGTTTACGATAAAACCCAAACTGCGCAATCTGGTATTGATCGCCGAAGGCCGCATCACCCGGCCGAAAACACCAGTGGCCGGCATCGAAAGCCTGATCCGCACCGATCAACTGTACGCCCATATCCAGCGCGTCAACGACAGCGGCAATGCGCTCGAAATCGCCAAGTTGATCGGCCAGGACATTCTGCTTGCGCTAGGGCAGAACATCGTGAGCCTGCATCGCGGGATTGAGTTTGATTGGGAACGTCGGTTCGGTTTGAACGACACCAAAGCCCCGCAGCCCCGTGCGACGCCAGTTGTCCCGCCGCCCGCAGCGGCAGCAGCAGAGCCAATGGTTGTGGCCAAACCAAGGCCGCCGGCTGACCATTGTGAAGACTGCCAGGCCGGGATCAGCAGCGGGGTAAAAAGCTATTGCCGCAAAAACGCTCCCAGATTCGACAACCGGATCCTGTGCATGGGTTGTCAGGCCAAGCGCACCCGAACGGCGGCCTGAACCGCTCCACTGGTCGCCCCGAAGGCGCGGTTCGTCGCCCCATTGCTTGACGAATGATGAACAGGAAGGCTATGCGCCGGCCTCTGATTTGGCAGGCTCGGGCTCGTTTCTGGCTGTTCCTGCAGGTCGTGTCTGTCGCGTTGGTGGAGTGGTTATTGGCCGCCAACAGCCGCAGGGGCGCAGTTTCGGCAATGATAGTGAACCTTACTCCGCGTCTTCAGATGCAGGCCGTAATGGCGGCCGTACTGCTGGTTTCGAGCCTGGCCCTCGGCCACGCCGCTGCCCAAACTCCGGATGCTACTCCGGTTGCACCGGTTGTTCCTCAGGCTGTTGCTGCCGTGCCGATGGCCCCAGAGTCCGAACAGATCAAAAAGTCCGAACAGATCAAGCTCGACAAGAAACATGTCACCTGCGTGGCCAAGGTCGTGCACCACGAAGCCGGCAACCAGCCGCGCGCTGGCCAGATTGCCGTCGCCCATGTGCTGATGAACCGGGTCAAGCACGGCCATGGCAGCGATGTCTGCGATGCCGCCAAGCGGCCGGGCCAGTTTTTCCCGATTGATCGTTATCACCCCGATCGTTCGACCAACCAATGGTCAGAAGCGGTGGACGTTGCCCGCGATGTGCTGGCCGGCAAGGCCCGCGACACCTCCAGGGGTGCGCTGTTCTTCCACGCCAATTGGGCCAAGCCGGATCGGTTCTTCCGCGGCCGCACCAAAGTGGCGCGCCTGGACGATCACGATTTCTATCGCTGAGGCTTATTCAGCACCGGCCTGATCGGGCCAGCGCGCGGCCTTCACCCGTTCCCATTGCCCATGCAGCGCTGCACGCGGTCGGTCCATGCCGGCCGCTGCGGTCTTATCGGCAAGGCCGTGCGCGATGGCGCCGATCTGGGCGCTGCGCGGGCCGGGTTCGAGTGTGTCGGCCCAAGCGGCAAGCGCATGTGCGTTGAACACGGTCAGCGTGAAGACCGCGACAGCAACGGCCACCACCATCTGGCCAAGGCCGGACAGCCCGGAATCATCGGTTTCGACATCCACCGGCGAATCAAACGGGTCGGCCATGCCCTGCCCCTTCAGAACTGGTAATAGATGAAGGCCGCGACGCCTTCAAAGCGCATCGCGTCGGTGAGCAAGATCGCGATCCCCACTGCCAACCCCAGCACCGGCGCGGGCCACGCGGCAACCCGGCGCCCCAGCGCCGGCAGCAGGGTGGGCGGGGTGAAGTGGATGGCAAGGCCGAACAGGATCAGCCCGCACAGCAGCGGACTGGCCAGCGCCACGCCGGGACGGAAGGCCCAGAGCTGCGCGAAATAGGCCAGGGCGCTGTCCAGCGTATCGGCGCGGAAGAAGATCCAGCCCGCCAGCACGATATGAAAGATGATCAGGATGGCGAGCGGACGCGGCAGCACCAGAAAGCCCTGCGGCCGCCATTCGCGCCACAGTCGCTCGATGGCCAGAACGCCGCCGTGCAGCACGCCCCAGATCAGGAAGGTCCATTTGGCGCCGTGCCAGAAACCGCCCAACAGCATGGTGATCAACAGATTGCGGCAGATCATCCACACGCCGCCCCGGTTCCCACCCAGGCTGATATACAGATAATCGCGCAGCCAGCTGGAGAGCGAGATGTGCCAGCGCCGCCAGAATTCCTGCAACGATGCCGAACGATAAGGCTGATCAAAGTTGCGCGGAAAACGGTAGCCGAGCAGCGCCGCCAGCCCGATCGCCATGTCGGAATAGGCCGAAAAATCGCAGTAGATCTGCACGGCATAGCCATAAGCACCCAGCGCCAGATCAAGGCCGCTGTGGGCAGCGGGATCAAAGAAGGTCTTGTCCACCAGGCCGGTGGCGAGTTCGCTGGCGATCACGGCTTTCTTGAACAGGCCCCAGCAGATCAGGGTCAAGGCCGTCGCCACCATGCCGCGCGTGAGGCGAGGCACGGATTGGAACTGCGGCACCAGGTGGCTGGCCCGCACGATCGGCCCGGCCACAAGGTGCGGAAAGAAGCTCATCAACAGCGTGATGTCGAGAAAACGGGCCGGCTTGGTATGGCGGCGGGCGATGTCGATGAGATAGCTCATGCCCTGAAAGGTGAAGAAGCTGATCCCCACCGGCAGGATGATTTCCAACACCGGCAAATCGCGGCCCCAGCCAGCGCGGGCCAGCAGCGGTGCCAATTGTTCGAGGAAGAAGCCGAAATATTTGAAGAAACCCAGGATGGCGAGATTGGCGGCGACCCCCAGCCCCAGCCAGGGTTGCGCCGATCGGTCGTCATCCAGCCGGCGCGCGATGGCTTGGGCACAGCCCCAGTTGATGGCTGCCGACGCGATCAGCAGCGCCACAAAGCGCCAATCCCAGGCGCCGTAAAACACCCAGCTGGCCAGCAGCAGGATGATCTTGCGCCATTCGTTCGATGCCTGCCCCACCGTCCAGACGAGGAGCAGAACGGGCAGGAAGAACAGGCCGAAATCCAGCGTGGGGAACAGCATCAGCGGGCGCCAGCCTCGCGCGCGGCATCCAGATCGGCCAGCAGCAACCTGGCCACTTCGGCGCCGCCTGCGGGGGAATAATGGATGAAATCCGGGCCCATCAGGCCAGTCTGCATCCAGCGCACGGCAGCACAGGCGCCGCCCTGCCGCGCCCGCCAATCCCAGAAGGCAATGCCCAGTTCAGCCGCCACCCGGCGCTGCGCGTCGCTGGCCGCGGCCAGAGCCGGCGGATTGAACAGCGGCAGGCCGCGCCGCACGGCACGCGGCATCGGGCCCGACAGGGTGACAGGGTCGGGCGCCAGCGCGCCGCCTTCATCGATCCACAACGGAATGTCGAGACCGTCGACCGGCAAGCGGCTGGGCGTGGACAAGACGCTGCGGTTGCAATCGGGTGCTGCGCCGGTTGCGCCGCCAACCACGTTGTTGCGCAATTGCGTGTTGCGGCTGGCCGCATCGGGCGGGCCGATCAACAGGATCGGCACCAGCCCGGCCAGCCGGCGGATGCGCGCCACCTGTTCACGGATCTGGCTTTCCAGCCGCGCGGCGTCGAAGAACGGCGCAAAGCCTTCGTTGGTGCCAAAGGCCAGGATGACAAGATCGGCCGGCAGCGCCTGGAACTGGGCGGCCATGGTGGCGTCATCGGCGCGGCCGAGGAATTGCAGTTGGCTGCCCGGCACGCCCAGATTCGAAACGATGACGCCTTGTGGCCGTTCCAGCCACCAGCCGGTGACGATGGCTTCACCCGCCACCAGTTCCAGCCGGGCGCTGCCCGTGGCGACCGGGGCCACGAACCGCCGGCATTGCGGCCCGTCGGTTTCGGCGGTGAAGTCCAGTTCCTGCGTGTCGGCGCCAAGGGTGAGCGACAGGCGCGGGCCGGTGGGGCCGGCGGCGACACACACGCCAAAGGCCGTGAACGCCGAATCGGCGGTGAGCGACAGGGCCGCACCCGGCGACCGGCTGCTGACCGTATAGCCCGTGATACCGCGCGGCGGCCAGGCATCTGCCGCGTTGCTGCCAAACAGGCCGCGCGAACTCCAGGGGCCGGAAACCGCCACGGCCACACCGCGCGTGCGCACACCGGCATGCGGCCGGCCCGCCGGCATCAGGCCGCGCCCGCCATTGCCCAATCGCGCCTGCAGCGTGTCGCGCAAGGCGCTGGTGATGGCGTCACCAGCGGTGTGGGAATCGCCGATCTGCACGATGTGCACCGGGCGGCTGGTGGGCATTTGCGCCGCCGTCAGCGGCACGCCGGCCAGAAATTCAGCCCCGCACAGCGCGGCAAGGCAGGGCGCCGCTGCTAGCGTCAAGGCCGCCAGTGCCGCCATCAGAACCGGGGTTCCGCCGGCTCGGCCTGCGCAGGTTGCGGCGGCGTCTGGGCGGCGGGCGGCAGCAATTGCGTAGGCGCGGAGGGCGGGGGCGCAGACGACGGGGTGGCCGCCGGTGCAGCTTCGGCTGGAACCGAAGCGGGCGGCTCTGCAGGCGCTGGGGTTTCCGGCTCTGGGGCTGCTGCAGGTTCAGCACTGGTCGCTTGCGCCGCCGGTTCCGGCCGCAGCGGCGCGGGCGCCGGCACCAGATCGGGCGTCACCGGCTTGCCAGCGCGTGCCGCCTGCCCCCACGCCCGCAGCCGCGTTGCCAATGCGCCGGTAAGCAGGCGATAACCCTTCATGCTCATGTGGATGCCATCGCCGGCCCGCACCAGCATGGGCACACCATCCGCGCCCGGCAGATGCGAGGCATAGCCGCCGTTCGCATCAACGGCGGCATTGCTGGTATCGATGAACGGCACATCGAGTTCGGCCATCAATTCGGCGTAGAACGCGTTCAGGCCCTGCACCTGCGCCTGATATTTCGCGTCGCGCATCACCGGCAGGCCCACCCACACGACGCTGGCGCCCTGGCCGCGCAGCAGGTCGATATAGCGGGTGATGCGCGCGGCAATTTCGGTGCGCCAGCGCGACGAAAGCAACGGAGCGACCTTGCCGCCCACATAAATGCCTTGGGTGTCGTTGGCGCCAAAGCTGATCACCGCCACGTCTACCGGGCCATCAGCAAGCGTGGTCGCCAGCCGCTCTTCCAGATTGATCTGGGCATAACGGGTGAAGCCGGTGGCCTGTTCGGAATAGCGCAACACCTGGAAGGCTTCGCGGCGCGGCAACTGGTTGTACAGGGCGGCCCACAGCCCATCGCCGAAACTGTCGCCGAACACCCCGATTCGATACGGGCGCTGCTCGGCCACCGCGCGGGCGAGGCCGGCCGGCACGTCGGCAGCGGCAGCGACGTCTTGGGGCAGGCCTTCACCGTCCACCGCCTGCGCGGGCGCCGCACCCACTACGGCCATCGGCGCGCCCTGGCCCAGCAGCGATTGCAGCTGCGGCGCAAAGGCCAAGCCGATGGCGATGCCGGCCGCCACGCCGCAGAACAGCACGGCGCCACGGTCGATCAGCAGGAAAGCCGGAGAAGAAGAAGCTGGTTCGGACATGATGTGCGCCGGGCTGAACCACAGCCCGCAGCGCGGTGCAAGGCTTCAGCCGCCAGTGAGCGGCGAAGAACGGCCCAGCCGCGCCAGCCGCACCTTGAGCAGCGCCATGCCAACCACCGTCATCGGCACGGCAAGCACGACGCCCAGCGGCCCCAGCAGGGTGCCGGCGGCGATCAGGCTGAAGATGGTGAGCACCGGCGGCATGTCGCCAAAACTGCTTTGGGCCAGCGGTGTCACCACATTGCCCTGCAATTGCTGCACCACCACCAGCGCGATGATGGTGAAAATGCCGGTTTCCATGCTCTGGCCAAAACCCAGGATCACCGTGGGCACCGATACCAGCACCACGCCCAGATAGGGCACGAACTCGCACACCCCGGCCACCAGCCCGATGGCCAGTGGCGACGGCAGGCCCACCAGCGCCAGCCCGGCCGAGGTGGCGGCCGCCACAAAGGCCATGCCAAAGGCCTGCGCCTTCAACCAGGATGTGAGGGCAGCGCGCACCGCGGCCACCGTTTCAGTGGCCCGCCCCCGCGCATCGGCGGGCAGCATGGCAATCAGGCCATCAACATACAGCCGGGGCTGCGCCGCCAGATACAGCGCCGCCACCAGCACGATGATCAGCCCGGTGATGGCCGAACCGATATTGGCCAACGTTGCTTCAACGATGCCGACCACCTGCTCCATCTTGGGCGCATAACCGCGCAGCTGGGCGATCAGATCACTGCCGACGGGCAAGGTGCGCACCCAGGCTTCCACCCGGGCCAAAGCCGCCGGAAAACGATCTGCTAGCAGGATGAATTGTTCCACCATCACCGCGCCGAACAGGCCGAAGATCAACCCCAGCGCGACCACCGGAATCAGCACCGCCGCCGCGATGGCAAGAGCAAAGGGCAACCGCAACCAGCGTTTCAGAAACGCCGCAAAATCGCTGAGCATCAGGCCAACCAGCGCACTGGCAAACAGCACCAGCACCAGCTGCTGCAACTGCCAGATCACCACCGCCACCGCGATGCCAGCCATCACGGCCAGCGTACGGCGGAACCAGCGACCGCCGTCATCCGGGCCATGGCCGTGGGGCGGCACATGGTGGGGGGCATGTTCGGGCGGGTTTGCGGGGCTGGTCATCACCGCCATCATGCAGCGGTCGCACGCGGCTGCCAACCCCGACCATGGTGCTGTCGTGCTGCCAGGTTTAGTCCACCGCCGCCCATTCGCCGTTGCCGGCATAGCGGTGGGCGACCTTGCCCATGTCGTCCATGGCCCACAGGTGCAGCCACTGGTTGTCGACCAGATCGCGCACCATCGGATGCGCCAGGATGATGGCGCTGATCGCTGCCAGTGGTGCCTCGATGAAGACGTTCAGGCGCAGCGGTTCGTGGATCAATTTTTCGCCGTCGTGTACCGATTGCCACGCCAGCCCGGTTTTCAGATCGCCGGCATTGCCTTCCAGCACGCCCAGCGTGCCGACCACGTTGTGCAGCACCTTGTTGCCGGCACCCCACACCCGGTTGTTCACAGTGGAGCCGTAATATTGCAGGTTGATCCAGCTGGCCACGACCATCGGCGCGGTCATGATCAACGTCAGCACGCCAAAACCGTCATCCTGCCGCCAATCATAATTGTGCAGAAAACTGCGGCCGCCCAGATCGATGCCCAGCGTGCGTTGCCGCGGCGCAGCGATGAAGGCGCCGTTGCCGGCCAGGCCCCATTCGGGCCGCACCTGCGCCCAATCGCGGCTGCGGCGCAGCACCTGGGCATCGATATCGCCGTCCGGCGCATCCAGATCGAGAAAGCGCGAGCGTTCACGGCGGGCCAGCACCGACGCGCGTTCCAGCCAGCCATCCAGTTCGGCCAGTTCGGCGTGCAGCGCGGTTGGCACCCGATTGCGATCGAAGATCCTGATCTGATCGGTGGTGGTGTCGTGCAGCGCACCCAGGAACCAGCTATCGTCGGGGATCTGGATGCCGCGGCTGCGCAGGCCGATGCGCACGGCGGGATCATTCAGGATATCAGCGGCAATGCGGGCACTGGCTTCGCCGGTGTGACCGCCGCAGGCACCGCAATCAAGGCCAGAGGCGTGGGGGTTGTTGGCGGTGGTGCTGCCATGGCCGGCGAGCAGCACGAACCGGGCAAAATCCTTGGTCAGGCTCATGCCCTTGAGCACGGCTTCGGCCTGGTTCAGGCGTTGATCGGCGGTCAGGCCGGTCATGCGGCCGCCGACCACGCGCGGCTCCAGCCGGGGGCCGAGCTTGCCGATCACATCGCCGTCCAACCCGTCGGTGCCGGGATCAGACACGGTGCGGGTAAGCCCAAGCGCGTCGCCAACCAGCTTGGGCGCAAAGGCCAGGCCCATGGTTTCGACATAGGTGAAGCTGGAGACAGCCGACTGCTTGAAGCTTTTCCACGCCTTTGCCGCGCGGCGGCGCAGCAGACGCAAGCCCAGCACTTCGATTTCTTCATCAGCGCCGGCGCCGTTCACCATTTCACTGATGGTAAAGGCCGGCGTGAGCAGCACCGGGCAATGGGCGCCGCCGGTTTCGCGGCCGATGGGGATATATTCGATCGGATAGCCGAAGAAGCCGGCAAAGCCGATGGTTTCGCTGCCCGGCGCCACCTGTTCGAGCGCGCGGCGATAGACTTCGGATCGCACGTCGATGCAAAACGCCGCCTGCAGCGGCGTGCGGCCAGCGGGGGCGGGCAGCTTGAACGGCTGCGGCGCTTGGGTTTCGCGGGCCAGCTTGCCGAGCAACTGGCGCTGCCAGGCGATTTCATAGGCGTCTTGAAACAGCAGATCGACGGCGAGTTCCGGATCGGCAGACAGGCCGGCATCATCGGGCAATTGGGCGGCCTGTTGCATCTCGGCGGCCCAGGCAGCCTGAAATTGCGCATCGCTGCGCTGGCGGAACAGCGCATAGCCCCAGGCCATGCGGATGGCGAGCAGCTCGATCAGGCGACGATCCTGCCGGCCATAAAGGCCATTGTCCCACACCAGATAGCGCACATACGCCGCCCAGCCGCCGATATCGAACAAGGCGCGGTGCAGATAATCAGCCGCCGCGCGTTGCGGGATGCCGATGGCCGCCACGATCAGGCCGATGGCTGCCACGGGATCGGCGGGCAGATCGGCGACAATGCGGCGAAAGCCTTTCACGCCCAGCGCTTCGGCGCCGCGATCATATTTCATGGTTTCGCGCCATGCCGCCCATGGCGACATGTGCCGAACCGGCATCTGCCAACTGGCCTGGCCTTCATCAAAATATGCCGCGCACCACCGCGAGATTTCATCAACCATGAAGGCCGTGCGGCTGGCCTGGCGATCGCCGGCCGAAAGCCGGTCGAGCACTTCGGCGATGGTGGCGACCACGGCCGGGCCGCCACTACGCTGCGCCGGATCGCGGGCCAGCGCCGCCGTGGCCAATGCCACATCTGCCGGCACCGCGGCATTGCCCGGCGCCCGGGCCAGCGCGGCGGCGACATGATCATCGGTGATGATGCCGTCGGCCAGCGCCTGCCGGTAAAAGGCGCGCGGCATCAGCATATCCACCTTGGCGACCCGGCGCAGCGTGGCGGTGGTGGCGGCAAAACTCTGCCCCGAAAAGCCCAGGAACGGGTTCACGGCAACAAAGTGCTTCAGCGGCCACAGCGGCGCGATGCGCTGGCAGGCTTCGTTGATGGCAGCGGTGAGCGCATCGCTGGCGATGGCGGTTGCCGGCGTGGTGGCAGCCGGCGGTTCGATGGTATCGGTCAGCATGGGTGGAGCTTTCTCGAAAGGCGAAAGATGGGATCAGCGACGGGCAGGCAGGCGGGTGGGCCACAGCCGCAGCACCAGCCGATTGGCCAGCGCGTTCACGTAAAGCCCGTGATGGGCGTGGACATAGAAGGCCCGCGCCCACGCCGGCATGGTGCCGCTAGGTTTGGCCGTGATGAAGCTGGCCTGGCCGATGGTGAGCGCGGCAAAGCTGGCGACCACGGCCACAATCGCCGCCCATGCCACCAGGTCGGTGCGGTAGGCATCTTCCGGCAGGGCGCCGGCCATCAGCATGGCCATGCCCGATTGCAGGGCAAACCACAGCCCGGCCACGGCCGCCGCACCAACCAGCGTGCGGGCGATGACGAAGCCGGTGGGCCGTGTGTCGATCGATTGCGCGATATAGTGGGTAAGGCCCATCAGCACGATGGCGCCCAGGGCGAACACGCCGGGTTCACGGGCCAGTTCAAAGCCCGACACCGTGCCTACAATGCCAACGCCGGCCAGCACGCCGGCCACGGCCAGACCGAGCCGCGCCGGATGCGGCGCGCCGCCTGGGCTGGGTGACCAGCTGGCCCGCGCGATATCGACAACGCTGCCCGACGACAGGAAGGCATGCGCCTTGTAGAGCGAGTGCGCCACGATGTGCAGCAGCGCCGGTGCCCAGGCCCCCAGCCCGCATTGCAACAACATAAAGCCCATCTGGGCGATGGTGGACCAGGCCAGCGCCACCTTGATGCTGTTCTGGGTGAGCATCACCACGCTGGCAAACAGCGCCGTGAAGCCGCCAACGATAAGCAAAAGATCCAGCGACGGGGCGGACAGGGTGAGCAGCGGCGAAAAGCGCAGCGCCAGAAAGCCGCCCGCGTTGATGATCCCGGCGTGCAGCAGGGCCGAAACCGGCGTGGGGGTTTCCATCACTTCGGTGATCCAGCCGTGCATCGGGAACTGGGCCGATTTGAGCAAGGCAGCAACCGCGATGAGGACAGCAGCGACGGTCAGGCCGGTGGGCATCTCGCCGCTGGCGGCCACGCCTTCCAGCGCGGCAAACACGGCGGTGAAATCCAGCGCGCCGGTGGCCTGCCAGATCAAGCCCATGGCAAGGCCAAGGCAGGCATCACTCAGACGACTGGCGATGAACTTCTTGCGCGCCGCCAGGATGGCGGCGGGCCGATCGGCATAAAAGACCAGCAGCTGGTTGAGACCCAGCGAAGTGGCCACCCAGGCGGCAAAGAACAGGGCCATATTGCCCGACAGGATCAGCAGCAGCACGCTGGCCAGCGTGAACGCCAGCAACCGGGTAAAGCGAGCATGGCCCGGATCACCCGCCATATAGTTGCGCGAATAATGCACCACGATGCTGCCGACGAAGCTGACGAGCAGAAACATCACCGCGGTGAGCGCATCGAACAGGATGCCGCCAACGCTGCCAATGCCGGGCAGCGCCGGCGTGGCGAGCGAACCACCCAGCGCCACCAGCAGCGCCGTGATGGCAGCGCCGCCCAGATTGATGAGCGCTGCGCTGCGGGCCACACCTGCCAGGCGCTTGGGGCTGGAAGCCGGCAACAGGTTAAGCGCCAGCAGGGCTACCGGCCCGGCCAGCACCAGCCACAACAAGGGGGTCGTCGTCATGCGTGTCGCTCCATGGTGTTCGGAAACGACCGGTCATCTAGGCGCTGGCGAATATCACGTAAAATAGATATATTGCGTAATATCGTTCTGTTTTATAAATGTCTGACCATGACCGCCCTGAACTATAATCATCTGCGCTATTTCCATGCGGTCGCCCATGCCGGCAGCTTGACCCGCGCGGCGCAGGGGCTGAACCTGTCGCAATCGGCGCTGTCGGTGCAGCTGAAGGCGCTGGAGGTGCAGCTGGGCCATAGCCTGTTCGAGCGTGAACATCGGCGCATGGTGCTGACCGAAGCCGGCAAGGTCGCGCTCGATTATGCCGATACGGTGTTCGCTGCCGGGGAGGCGCTGCAATCAACGTTGGCCGGGCGGGCGCGTCTGGATCAACAGGTGTTGCGAGTGGGCGCGCTGCCGACCTTGTCGCGCAATTTCCAGGCCGAGTTCATCGCGCCGCTGATCGGCCGCCGCGATGTCGAACTGGTGATGGTATCGGGCACCATCCGTGAGCTGCTGGCCCAACTGGAAGCGCATGAGCTGGATGTGGTGCTGGCCAACCAGCCGCCGCGATTGCTGGGCGGGCTGGTGGCGCCCGATATTGTATCGCGCCGCATCGCCCAGCAGCCGGTGGGCCTCGTCGGCCCGCCCGGCCTGCTGCACCGCCCGTTGAACTTTCCGCTGGATCTGGCCCGTTTGCCGGTGCTGCTGCCGGCCAAAGGCCTCGATATCCGCACCGGGTTCGATCAGCTGCTCGATGCGGCTGGTGTCCAGCCGATCATCCTGGCGGAAGTGGACGACATGGCGATGCTGCGCCTGCTCGCCCGATCATCCGAAGCGCTGACCCTGGTGCCGCCGATCGTGGTGAAAGACGAACTTGCCGCTGGCACGCTGGTGGAGGTTTTCACCATCCCCGGCCTGACCGAGGAATTCCACGCCATCACCCAGCGCCGGCGCTTTCCCAATCCGCTGCTTGGCGAATTGCTCGATAGTTAGAGGCCCATTTCTGCCGCTGCCGCCCGGATGCGGCCCTGCGCGGCGGCGTCACCGGCAAAGGCCGCCAGCCCCTGATCGCGCGCCGTGCGGGCTGCAGGCATATCACCCAGCACCTGGCGGGCGCGCATCAGGCGCAACCAGCCGCCTTCGTCCTTGGGATTGGCCTTCAACTTCTCGGCAAGGCCATCGACCATGCCGCGAATCATCTGCTGGCGATCGGCGGGGTTCATCGCCTGCGCGGCCTGCACCTGGTCGCGGCTGGGGCTGGGCATCACGCCAGGAGCGACTGGGGCAGGTCCAGCGGCATTGGCGGCAGCGGCAGCAGCCACTTGCGGCGGCAGGCCGGGCACGGCGGCATTGCCAACCGGGCGGGTGGCGGCCAACCGCGCGCTGATGTCGATGCCGGCGGCCTGCGCCGTCTGCCCGATCACCTGCTTCAACTGCGGCAGCCACGGCGCGTCGGCGGGCGAATCCGCCAGCAGCTTCAGCATATCGTCGATGGCGCCCTTGCGATCGCCGGACTCGGCCTTGCGCACGGCAAGGAAATAACGGGCGCGGGCGTCGGCGCCGTCTTGCGCGGCAGCCTTTTCAAAGGCCGCCATCGCCGACGGCGTCACCTGGCCGCCGGCTTCCTGCACCAGCGCCTCGCCATAGGCCGACTGATAGCCTTCGCCATCAGACTTCAGCGCAATGGCGCGGGCATAGGCCTTGACCGCGTCGGCGTAACGCCCGGTCTGAAAATAGCTCCAGCCCAGCATGCGCCAGCCTTCGGGGTCGCTGCCATTGGCCTGCACCTTCTGTTCAAGGCCGGCGATCAGCTGGTTTACCTCGCCCTGTGCGGCGGCGTCCTGCGCTGGCGCTGCGGCCGGGGCTGCTGCTGTGGCAGGTGCAGCGCTGCTGGCCAGTTCGGGTTGGCCCATGCTGGCATAAAGCGCAGCGGCGGCAACCGCGACCATGCCGGCGAGGCCCAGCGCCAAAACCGACAGGGACTTCTGGCCCATGGTGCGATCAAGCTCGGTCGGAATATGGCCGGCGGCGAGCAGGCGGCGGCGAAGTTCATTGCGCAGGCCTTCGGCTTCACCGGGCTGGATCGCACCGGCCGCCAATTGCACGTCGATATCGGCCAGCTGGTCCTTCAGCACCGCAATGGTGGCGGCGCGGGCGTCCACCCGGGCTTCGTGGCGGCGCACCAGCGGAATGGTGAGCCAGGCAGCGGCCAGCGCCGTGAGCGCGGTGAGGATGATCCAGAGCGTCATGTGTTTCTCAGTCGGAAGGGCCGGCAAGCCGGTCAAGTTCGGCGCGCTCGGCGGCAGTGAGCGGGTCTGCATCGGTCGTTGCGGCCGGCCGGCGGCGCTGCCAGAACGCAATGCCGATGCCGCCCAGCAGCAGCACGGCAAAC
>NZ_JANPML010000469.1:0-6291 GCF_031422795.1 Sandarakinorhabdus sp. | reverse complement strand
CAGGCCGGGCCGCCTTCCTGGCCCGAACACATGTCGCACTTGATCGCCTTCTTGGCCTTTTCGGCATAGGCGGGATCATGTTTCTTGGCCCATTTGTGGCTGGCTTCGCCGGGGCCGGGGCCGCTGCCGAACAGGAACCAGCTGAGCAGCCACGGCTTCTTTGGCGGCACCTTGTCCATCCGGATCACGCCGTAGGGGCAATTGCGCTGGCAGTTGCCGCAGCCGATGCAGGTTTCGTCGATATAGACTTCACCGGTCGGCCCGCGATGGATGGCGTTGGGCGGGCAATCGGCCATGCAGTGCGGATGCTCGCAGTGGCGGCAGCTGGTCGGCACGTGCAGATGGGCATAGGTGCGGCCGGCCTCGCGATCCAGCCGCGACAGGCCGTCGTGGGTGTCGGCGCAGGCCTTTTCGCAATTGTCGCAACCAACGCACAATTTTTCGTCGATCAGCAGCACGTCGGTGGCTTCACCCACGCCCTGTTCGACCAGGAAATTGGCAACGCCCGTGTACATGTCGACGACGCCGGAGAAGCTGTCCTTCTTGGATTCGACGAAATTATTGAGCTGGGTGCGGCTGGCCATTTCGCCGCGCAACTTGTCGAGCAGTTGCGGCTTGGCGGCGAGCAGGGCGCGGAACGGTTCACCGGCGAGGCGGATGACATCGCTCTTCACGGCGGCCCGCACGGTTGCGGAACGTGCGCTGCCGTCGATCACGCCCATTTCGCCGACATAGCTGCCGGCCGGCACATAACTCAGGAACACCGGTTTGCCGCCGATCGATTTTTCCACCACCATCGAGCCAGACCGGATGATGAAGATATCGTCGCCGGTTTCGCCTTCCTTGATGATGGCCTGGCCCGAGCGGATGGTTTCCACCTTGGCACCGGCGATCACGTCAACCAGATCGGCCGGCGCCAGACCGGACTTGAAGATCTGCAGCAAGGTGCGTTCGGTGTTGATGCGGGTGATCTCACGCGATGCCGATGGTACCTGGCTCATCAGCTTCAGCGCGGCATTGCGGCTGATTTCCACCACGATGGTATCGCGCGCAGCCCGAATGGTCGCGCCGCGCCGACGGCCGGAAATCAGGCCGACTTCGCCGAAGATCTGGCCGGTGCCGATCGGCACGATGATCGACGGATCGGTGGGGTTCACTTCCACTGCGACTTCACCATCGGCGATTCCGAACAGCGAGGAACCTGGCGCACTGCGTTCGAAGATCACTTCGCCGCCGCGATAGAGTTTCACCGCCGAATCCAGCATGAACTCGCGCATCTGCAGGCTGCTCATGCCGTTCAGGATCGAGACGCGGGTGCGCAGATACTCCAGCCACTCGGCCACGCTGCGCCGGCCTGGAAGTCCAGCAAACTTGCCTTCCAGGATCGGTTCGTCAGCCGGCTTCAGATCGACATTGCCGTTTATGAACTCCACCACGTCGTGGCCCTGGTTCATGCAATGCTTGATCAGCGGATAGCCAGCCAGCGCGCCGACGACATAGATGCCCGGCGCGGTCGATTCGAACGTGGCCGAAAGCTTGGGGAAGGCCAAACGGTCGGCGCTGGCAAATTCGATGCCGCAGCCTTCGACAAAGCCGCGCGGCGGCGCCGAACCGATACGGGCGATGATCCGGTCGCAGCGCGCCCGCACTTCGCCATCACGGGTTTCAACCGTGATGAAACCAGGCTCCACCGCTGTGGTGTTGGCTTCGGCCATGATGCTGATCCGCCCCGAATCGCGCGCCGCCATCAGTCCTTTGACGTTGGCATCTTTGGCGGTGGGGAAATCGGCCGTGCGGTTGATCAGCGTGACCGTGTTGTTCTGTGCCGGATCGGCACACAGGCCCATGGCATTTTCGATCCCGGCATCGCCGCCACCGATCACGAAGATATGTTCATCCGTATATTCGGTGGGATCGTCGAGCTGATACTGGACATGGGGCAGGTTGCCGCCCGGGCAACCCATCAGATTGGGATTGCCCTGCGTGCCGAGTGCCATGATCACGGCATCGGCCATGATCTCTTCGCCATTGGTCAGCGTCAGGCGGTAAGGCGCGGCATTGCGCTGCAGATCAGTCGTGGTGGTGGTGCCATCGCGGTTGCGGGTGGCCAGCTGCATGATCGAGCCGGGGATGGGCGCGCCGGTACCGACGATGCTTTTCACTTCGGCGCCGTGCTTGACGTTGACGCCGGCCGCTGTTGTCTGTTCGTTCCAGGTGCCCAGCACCACTTCGCGTTTGCCGGCATCGAAATCCAGCGGCGAGCGCAGCACCAGCTGTGACGGCGTTGCCATCACATGCTTGCCCTTCTGGTATTTGTAGATGGTGTCCGACAGATGGTCGGTCTTTTCGAGCAGGACATGGCTCAGCCCCAGCTTTGCGGCATGCGCAGCTGCTGAGAGGCCGCCCGGCCCCGAACCCACAATCGCGATGCGATACGTCGTCACAACGGCCTTGCCCCCCGGTTCAAGCCAATCGATACAAACCCCTCGATGCAAACTGTGTAGCAGCGGTTTGTTTCCAGATAAATCCTAGCATCTTGTGCCGCATCGGCTAGAGCAAGAATGCAGTTTGACGAGAATTTTTCCTTGCCCTGCCGCCGCTTGCTGGAGATGAATAGCAGATGCTTGCCGAAATCGGCCATTTCGCCCTGATCCTGACCCTGCTGGTGGCAGTTGCGCAGTCCGTGCTGCCGATGCTGGGCGCGATTCGTGGTGATGCAGCGCTGATGGCCTTTGGGCGCAGCGCGGCAGCCTTGCAGGCGCTGCTGATCGCCATCTGCTACGGCTGCCTGCTGACCCTGTTTGCGCAGTCCGATTTCTCGGTGGCGCTGGTCGCCAATCACAGCGCCCTGTCGCAGCCGCTGCTGTATCGATTGGCCGCCGCCTGGGGCAATCACGAAGGCTCGATGCTGCTGTGGGTGCTGGTGCTGTCGATCTATGGTTTTGGCATTGCGAAATTCGGTGACAATCTGCGTGCCACGCTTCAGGCCCGTATCTTGTCCGTGCAGGCAATGATCAGCGTCGCCTTCCTGGCCTTCGCCTTGTTCACCTCCAACCCATTCTCCCGGCTGTTCCCGGCGCCGTTGGATGGATCGGAGCTGAACCCGCTGCTGCAAGATCCCGGCATCATCTTCCACCCGCCGCTGCTGTATCTTGGTTATGTCGGCTTTTCGGTCACTTTCAGCTTTGCGGTGGCGGCGCTGCTCGAAGGCCGCGCCGATTCGGCCTGGGCGCGCTGGATGCGGCCGTGGGTGCTGGCGGCGTGGGTGCCGCTCACCATCGGCATCACGCTGGGCAGTTTCTGGGCCTATTACGAACTGGGCTGGGGCGGCTGGTGGTTCTGGGATCCGGTGGAAAACGCCAGCTTCATGCCGTGGCTGATCGGCACGGCGCTGCTGCATTCGGCCATCGTCACCGAAAAGCGTGGCAGCCTGGCGGGTTGGACCATCCTGCTCGCCATCATGGCCTTCTCACTGTCGCTGATTGGCACCTTCCTCGTCCGTTCCGGCATCCTCACCTCGGTCCATGCCTTTGCGGTTGATCCCGAACGCGGCGTGTTCATCCTGGCCATGATCATCGGCGCCACCGGTACGGCGCTGGCGCTGTTTGCGGCACGGGCGCCGATGCTGCGATCGGGCGCCCTGTTTGGCAGCGTCAGCCGCGAATCGGGGCTGACGATGAACAATCTGCTGCTGATGGCGCTCACAGCGGTGGTGTTCCTGGGCACCTTCTATCCGGTGATCATGGAAGCCGTGTCGCCCGCCAACAAGATTTCGGTGGGCCCGCCTTATTACAATCTGGTCTTTGTGCCGTTGGTGACGCCGCTGCTGCTGCTGGTCACTGTCGGGCCGATGCTGGCGTGGAAGCGCGACGATCTGGCCACGCTGGGCAAGAAACTGCTGATGCCGGTCGGGGTTATCGGGGCACTGCTGGCCGGGCTGGTGCTGGCCTTTGGCTGGCAGCAGGTTGTGGCGGCGCTCGGCCTTGCCCTGGGTGCCTGGCTGGTGCTGGGCGCTTGCCTCGTGCTGGTGCGGCGCTGGTGGGGTGCCGGCGGCTTTTCGTTGCGGCTGGTGCGGACGACGCCGGCGGCGACTGTTGGCCTGGTGCTGGCCCACGCTGGCCTGGGTTTCACCACCGCTGGCATCGCGTCGATGACCAGCTTTGCGGCGGAAAAAATCCTCGTCATGCGTCCCGGCGAGACGGCAGCAGCCGGCCCGGTGAGCGTGACGATGCTGGGCGCCGAAGAAGTGGACGGCGCCAATTATCGTGCCCTGCGCGCGCGTTTCACGGTCAAGCAGAACGGCAGCGAACGCATGCTGATTTCCGAACGCCGGCTCTACACCGTATCCGGCAATCAGACGACGGAGGCCGGCATCGGCGTTTCCGCACTGGGCAATCAATATGTTGCCATCGGTGATGTGCAGCCTGATGCACGCGGAAGTGGCCTGGTGGTGCGTATCTACTGGCATCCGCTGGTGGGCTGGATCTGGTTTGGCGGGCTGCTGATGGCGATGGGTGGCTGCGCCAGTCTGGCGGATCGCCGCTTCCGCGTTGGGGCGCCGCAGGTGCGTTCACCTCTTGCGCCCAACCTTGTTCCCGCAGAATAAGTTTGGCCCATGAAACGCCTGCTGTTCATCCTGCCGGTCATCGTCTTTGCCGGGCTTGCCGCCTTTCTGGGCTTTGGCCTGACGCAAGACCCCAAGGAACTGCCGAGCCAGCTGATTGACCGGCCACTGCCGGAATTTGCGCTGCCCGGCATTGTGGAGGGCGGCCCCGGCCTCGCCAGCGCCAGTTTCAAGGGTGAACCGCGTCTGCTCAATGTGTGGGCCAGCTGGTGCGCCGCCTGCCCGCAGGAACACCCGGTGCTGGAACGCATCGCCCAGGAAGGGTTCCCGGTCTACGGCATCGCCTGGAAGGACAAGCCGGAAGACAGCCGCACCTTCCTCGCCCGCTATGGCGATCCCTATTCCGGCATGGGCAGTGATTTTCCCGGCCGCACCGCCATCGATCTGGGCGTGACTGGCGCACCCGAGACGTTTGTTGTCGATAAAAAGGGCCGTGTCCGCTTCAAGCAGATTGGCCCGATCAGCCCGGAAATCTGGGAACAGCAGATCAAGCCGCTGATGCAGCAATTGCGAGCCGAAGCATGAAGCGCCTGGCCCTGCTTCTTGCGCTGCTGGCCGCCGCACCGGTGGCCGCTGTGATGCCCGATGAAATGCTGCCCGACGCCGCCCAGGAAAGTCGCGCGCGGGCGATTTCCAGGGAACTGCGCTGCGTTGTCTGCCAGAATCAGTCCATCGACGACAGCGATGCACCGCTGGCCCGCGATCTGCGCCTGCTGGTGCGCGAACAGATCGCTGCCGGCAAATCCGATCGCCAAGTGCAGGACTATGTCGTCGCCCGCTATGGCAATTTCGTGCTGCTGAAGCCGCCGGTAGAAGGCGATACCTTGCTGTTGTGGGTGGGGCCGTTTGCCGTGCTGCTGTTGGGCGGCATCGGCATTGCGTTCTGGCAACGCCGCCGGCCGGCCGCAACGGCCGACGCCGACCCGCTCACTGCCGCCGAGCGCGCCGAACTTGACCGGCTGGCTGGCCCTTCCGACTGAGAAACACATGACGCTCTGGATCATCCTCACCGCGCTCACGGCGCTGGCCGCTGCCTGGCTCACCATTCCGCTGGTGCGCCGCCACGAAGCCCGGGTGGATGCCCGCGCCGCCACCATTGCGGTGCTGAAGGACCAGCTGGCCGATATCGACGTGCAATTGGCGGCCGGTGCGATCCAGCCCGGTGAAGCCGAAGGCCTGCGCAACGAACTTCGCCGCCGCCTGCTCGCCGCCGGCCATATCCCGACCGAGCTTGATCGCACCATGGGGCAGAAGTCCCTGTCGGTTTTGGCGCTGGGCCTCGCCGGCATGGTCGCGGTTGCCGCCGCTGCGCTTTATGCCAGCATGGGCCAACCCGAACTGGCTGCCGGTGTGGCGCCTGCGCCTGCTGCAGCGCCCGCCGCCCCCCCCTCTGCTACGCCAGCGCAGGACGCCGCCGCACAGGGCGAGGTAAACCAGCTGATCGCCGGCCTCGAACAGAAGGTGCAGGCCAATGGCAGCGATCCCGAAGGCTGGCGCATGCTGGGCTGGAGCTATTTTCAGACCGGGCGTTACGCCGATGCAGTCAAGGCCTATGCCCGCGCCATTGCGCTGAAGTCTGATGGCGAAGGCTATCAGTCGGCCTATGGCGAGGCGCTGGTGCAGGAAGCCGGCGGCCAGGTGACGCCGTCGGCGATGGCGGCCTTTGA
>NZ_JANPML010000468.1:0-15493 GCF_031422795.1 Sandarakinorhabdus sp. | reverse complement strand
AGGCGGCCAACAACACCCAAGACCAGAGTTGCCATGCCAAATTCCTATTTGAGTCCAGGCAGAGCCCAGAAGGCGACAATGGGCCAATCGTCCGGAGCCGGCGCTTCCACCACGCGGCCCAACCCGGCGTGGGCGTGAAGGATGCCGCGATCGGTGATCAGCGCGAGATGGCGATGCCCCGGGGCCAGCGCATATTCCACCAGATCGGCCGGCTGCGACCGCCGCACCCGGCGCAAACCCAGTTGGCGCAGCGTCGCGGCAAGCAGATCGGCGTAATCGCCGCCCAAGGCATAGGGCGGCGCCGGCCCCAGTTGCAGCCCGGCCCCGGCTGCCGCCAGCAAAGCCACGCCAACACAATCCAGCCCCACCCCGACCAGCCGCCCCTGTGCGCGAAAGCGCGTGCCCAGACCGGCGCGGGCCGCCGCGATTGCGGCCTGCCGACGACGGGAAATGGGTCGCGAAAGCCGGCGCTCAGACAGCATAGCGCGTCAACAGATCGGCGCCCGGCACGTGCGGCTCGCCGCGGAAATTGCGCGCGTTGGCAAAGCGGTCGCGGCAGGTGGAGAAGCGCTTGTCGCAACCTTCGCGCACCCGCACTCGGGTTCCGGCAGCCAACGCCAAAGGTTCATCCATCACCAGCCAGCCGGCGTCCTCGGCAAGCAGGCGGCGCACCAGCCCGGCGCGCGGGCCATCGATCACGGCCAATTCGCCCTGCACATGATCGGCGGCGCTGATGCCGGCAATCTGCACCCGATCCTGGCCGACGGCGGTCACCATCACCAGCCGTTCACGCGGGCGCAAATCGGTCTTGCAGCGGGCATCGCCAAGTTCGGCCCGGCATTCTGGTGAGCAGCTTTCCACCACGCTGGCTGCCAAGGCAGCGCCCGGCCCAATCAGTTCCGCCGTGAAGCCGGCATCAGCCCCGGTACCAACGGCAACATCGCCCAACGAGCCTTGCGCCAGCCATTGCTGCCCGCTGTCGGGATCACGCCAATCGACCAGGAACAGATCAAGCCGCGCGCCATCCCAGCGCCCGGCCAGCAGATCGCTACCGGTGAGCGCCCCGGCCGACAGGGCGCCGGCCACCTCCATGTCGTCAGCCGAAACACTGTCACCCAGAACCACAGCCGAAGGCGACATGCCGGGCCGGCTTTGATGGCGCAGACCATTCACCAGCAATGGCCGATCATGGCTGGTAAAGCCCAGCGCGACGCCGTCGCGCCGCACCAGGCGCCAACACAGCGCCAGGTGCGTCAATTCTTCGGCCAGCATCGCCTCAATCCTCCCTGATTTCGATCAGCGGCACTGACGGCAGTTCACCAGCACGCCAACCGGCGATCGAAACCTCGATGCGATCGGTGGCGAACCGCACCGGCACATCGAACCGGAAGCCGGCGGTGACAGCGGCGCCAGCCGACGGCGCCAACGCGAAATCGACATGGCCGCCCGGCGCCAGCGTCCAGCCGTTCGACATCACGACGCCGGCCACCGCCACCACCACGCTGTCGGGCCAGGGCCGAGTGATACGTCGGGTTTGCGGCGCCTCGTCGGGCAAGGCGGCGTCGCCATAGGATTTCACCAAGGCAAAACGGGTGGCGCCGCCGTCGCCAAGACCAAGGCGCTGATCAAGGGGCACTGGTTCACCACCATCTGCAGCCGAGCTGTTGTCGAGCGGATCGAGGAAGCGAAAGCCATGCGCCTGCCCGCGCCGCGCCCGAAAGAAGCCGATCAACCGCTTCAGATCCTCTTCGGAACGGATCCCCAGGCCAGCATCATATTCCAGCCGTGCATCGGCCCATTCGGCATTGCGCTGCTCCGCGCCCGACGCTGTTACCACGACCTGTGTCGAGAAGGCCGGGCCGCCGGCCGCACCAAAGCCCAGTTCAAGCGGGAAGCGCACATCGTGAAAGCTGGTCATCGCATCCTCCGCATTAACATCATCAATCTGGAAGGGGGTAAATCCGTCGCGTGCCACTTGCGGCCAGGCCCAGACGAACGTCTCGGCGACACCCAGCGCCAACGCAGCGGCAGCCGCATCGGCGACCAACGGCCACTGCACCTCGGCATCATTCTGGCTCAGCACGAACCCCGCCAGATAATGCTGGCGGCCGCGCGGATAACCCAGTTGCGCCTCCACCAAGGCGCGGCCCCGCGCCTGGCCGGCCTGATTGGCGCTGGTTACAAAGGTATAATCTTCCAGCTGCAGCACATCGAAGGCGGGATAGGCCCAGCCGGCCGGCATATTGGCGCGGGCCAGATTGGGTCGATCGCCAAGCAGCACTTGCGGCGCATAGAACAGCAGATGAGTGACAACGCCGGGCGCAGCGGCGCGGGCAGCAGCGGCCATGCCGGCAGTCGCCTCAGCCAGCCGCCCACCGCACCAATCCAGATACGCCTGCTCGGCCGCCAACTTGCTACCCCTGATGTCGGCGATGATCGGCGGCGGGCTGCCGCGTTCGGCCTGCCAGCGTGCGGTGGTGGCGGCATCATATAGGCAGGGCTTGTTGTTCGGCCCCACCCACCACCAGGGCTCACCCACCTGAAAGGCCGGTGCCACGCCGGCCGCCAGCGCCAGGCCCATCGCTCTTGTCGTCACCGCCTGCAGCCAGGCTTGCGCCGCCGGCTGGCACGGCGACAACAGGGCCGACGGTGGCGACCAACCGGTGAGGCCCTGCACGCCTGTCGAATCGCGTTGTGCCCAGGCCGGCGGGCAGTGCAGCGCCAGCAATTCCATCGACAGGGACAGGATGGGCGCAAAGCCCAAGGCCCCGGCGCGGGCCAGGAAATCCTGATGCCACCCCAACGCCGGCCCGCAGAAGGGCCGCGCCGGATCAACGACATAACCGCCCTGCCCGTCGGGCAGAAACCCCATGAAATGACTCATGCCCAGATAATGGGTGATCGCGCCGCGCCAGCCCAAAAGCAACGCCTGCTCCAGGATCCGCTCCGGCGTCTGGTTGTAGAGATCGTCATAGGCCGTGCACAACCGCAGCGGCTGCGGCGGCAACAGTGGCTCGCCGGCCTTCAGCACGGCGCCAGCGCCATCCACCATCAGGTTCGTCAGCCGCACTTCGCCGCTGGCCACAGTTGGCAACGGTGCATCGACGCCGTCATAACCGGGCGGCACCAGGCTGATGAACAGCCGGTCGATATCGCCGGCCCACACCGGATCCGCTTGCGATGGCAGCAAAAAACCGCCGCTCAGCGCATCGAAATCAAGGCTGATCTCGGCATCGGTGGCGCTGCCGGCTGCATAGTTCCACAGCCGCACATACCAGGTGCGGGGCTGCCCTTCGGCATCACGCCCTTCGATGGTCAGCACCGGGCCATTGACCGCATCCAGCGGCAGCGCTGCCCCCGACGATTGCCAGCGGAACTGCCAAAGCAGCCCGCGATAGTCGCGCCGGGTTTCAAGGGCGCACAAGGGATGGCTCCACCGATCCGCCGATTCCCAGATCAGGCCGGCCAGATCGGCGCGGCGCTGATATTCCAGTTTCACCACCACGCTGTCCGGCCCGTCGGTCACGGCGCTGGCCATCATCGGGCGCGGGAAATCCACCAGCCACCAGCGCGGATCGAACCGGCGCACCCAGCGCGTGCGGCCCTGATCCTGTGGGCCGGCCAACCACCAGCGCATCATGGCCGTGCCCGATCCAGCGCACGGGACACGGCACGCGCCACCTGGTTGCCGGTTTGCTGCATGGCGGCTGGGGTTGCATCACGCGGGGCCGCCACGTTGACCGTGACATTGACCATACGGCCATTGCCCCGGCCCGGATTGGCCTCCACGCGCCCGGCGGCGGTCGGCACGAACAATTCCGGCCCGCGTTCGCCCACCATATAGGGTCGGCCCGCCGACACCGGACCGCCGGTTGCCCGGCCCGGCAAACCAAACAGGCTGCCGACCAGCCCGCCCAACAGGCCCCCACCCCCGCCGCCGCCGAACAGCCCGCCCAGATCGAGCCGCAGCGCACCCTGGGCAATGTCGCCCAGCGCCGACAGCGCGATGCGCCGCAGATCGTCGAAACCGAACTTGCCATCAGACAATGCCCGGCCCAGCGCCCGCGACAGCCCGCCGCCGGCGCGGTCCAGGCCGGCCGCAAACGGGCCATCCAGCGTGCGCTGGATGTCGTTCACGCCGGCCATGAAGCCGCCGGTATCGGCGCGCACCCGCACCACCAGATCCTCGATCGGTTCAGCGTCCATCGGGATATTGCTCCATCAATGCGGCCAGCCCGCCGCCATCCACCGGCGCATCTGCCGGCTGCTCATCCAACCCCAACGCCGTCACCAGTTCGGCCGGCGTCGCGGCCCAGAATTCCTCGGGCCGCCAGCCCAACGCCGCTGCCGCCACATGTGCCGCCCGCCGCGCGGCTTCGGCAAACGTCATTGCCCGGCCAGGATCTGGCCCAAAAGCACGCGCAGCGCCGGCGTGGCATTAGCCAATCCGCCCTGCACCAAGGCGTGGGCAAAAGCCTCCCTAGGATATGCTTCAGCCAGGCAATGCCACAGCAGCGCTGCCATCTCGGTCAGGGTCAACTGGCCCGCTGCCGCGCGTTCGCACATGGCAAACAACGGGCCCAGTTCCGCTTCGGCGGCGACCAGCGCGGTAAAGGTCGGGCGCAGGCGCAGCGCCTGGCCGCCCAACACCAGTTGAGCCTCGCCGCGCACAGGATTGGCGCTCACGCCGCCACCACCGGCCCGCTGCTTTCCAGCTGCAGGCTGTACGTGCGCTCGCCATTGAAATCGCCGGCATAATCCAGCCGGGCGATCTGGAAGCGACCGGTGATCGTTTCACCGCTCTCGAACTGCACCTGATAATCATTGATCTGGCCCGACAGCGCGGTGGCCTTCACCCGCGTTTCCGCCGCCGAACCGGTGAACACGCCCGAACCCGAAAGCGACACCGATCGCACCCCGGCTTCCGACAAAAGTTCGCGCCAGCCGCCGCTGCCCTGGTTGGTCACCACCACGGTTTCGGTATTCACGGTGAGCTGCGTCGTGCGCAGACCGGCCACGGTGGCAAACACCGGCGGCACCGCGCCATTGCCCACCTTCAACAGGAAGGCAGCACCTTTTTCCATCGCCATATTGTTCGTTCCTTTCGTTCAAAGCTGCTCGCTGCGCAGCCGCATCTCGATCACGCCAGGGCGCCAGCCATCGGCCGGCGCATTCACCCCGGCCCGCACCAAACGGGCGTTGACGATGCGGTGCCCGTCCCAATTGCCGGACAGTGCCCGCAGCCGCACCTCGGCCGCACCAAGCAAGGCCTGCAGCCGTGCGCCGCCCGGTCGATCATCCCAGATCGTCACCAGCACACGGTGATCATGTGCCACCTCGGTCTTGGTGCCGGCGTCTGTCACCAGGCCAGGCCCGATCACGGCATAGGGCGCCGCCGTGTCGGCGGGCGGGCCGTCAAACACGCCGGTCAGGCCCGGCAGCTCGGCCAGCGCCGCCACCACTGCCTTTTGCATGGCCAATCCTGCCGCCATCATTCGTCTCCCGGCCACAACAGCAGCGGATCGGGCAGCGCTATGCGGCTGCCGCGCCGGCGCTTCGCCACGCCCGGCCCTGATAGGCGCAGGCCCAGGCGCAGGCCATCATTGCTCTGATCCAGCATGCCAAATCCCGCCCATCGCTGCGCCACCCGGCGCTGCACGCGCGCGGTCGCTGCCAGCGCCAGCTGCCGGCCACGCGCAGCAAGGCGCGCCATCAAAGCGCTACTCATGCCGGCCGCCCGTCGCACCACAGGGTGGCGAAATCCCGCCGCCGCGCGTCACGATCAACACCGCGCACCGCCAATATCTGGTCGCGCCAGCGCAGCCGCACATCCAGACTCAGGTCATCGGAATCGCGCAGTACAACCTGCCAGCGCCGGCCCGACCGTGCCGCCTCGCCTTGCAGTTGCCGGCCAGGCGCGCCGTCACGGCTTACGTGGGCAAACACGGTTTCCACCACCAGCCATGCGCCGACATCATCAGCCGCCGCATCCCGGGCCGGCTGCCAGCGTTCGATCGTCACGCGCTCATCCAGCGCGCCTACTTGTTCAGCTGCCATCGCCATCACCCCAGTTGCATCCGCCGCCACGGCCGCCACAATGCAGCCACGGCCGCTGGCGGCGGGCCGGCATCGGCGGCATCGCGGTGGCTGAAAAGATGGCTCACCAGCCGAACGATTCCGGCGCGCAGCGGCTCCGGTACGGTATTCCAATCTGCCCCCAGCCCGGCGCGGAAGCGCACCACCAGCGAAACCGGGGTCGCACCAACAGGTAGGCCGATCAGCCGCACCCAGCCGGTGCCATCGGCGCCAATGTCGCTTTCCCAACCAGTCGCCACGGCCACCCCGGCCTGGAACACGCCGGTGATGGCCTGCACCGGGCTTGCCTGCAGCCGTTGCCAGGCCAGATCGCAGGCCAGCCTCTGCTCGCCTTCGCGTTCGATCAGCCATTGGCCGATAAACGCCTCACACAGCGCCATGGCGGCGCGGATGTGCCCGGCCAGCACGGCATCTTCGTCATCGCGTTCCAGCCGCAGCGCGGCCTTGCATTCGGCCAGGCCCACCACCAGTGGGCCGGCTTCTCCGGTCACGACTGCCATCACCGTTCCTCCACTCGCACCACCAGGGTGCGTTCATCGCTGCTGTCGTCGGAAAGCGTCACCCGGTTGGACACGCGATAGACACTGCCTGCCGCTCCGCCCGAAAGCGTGATCACGGCGCGCCCGTCGGCAAGTCGCGCGGCCGAGAGCGCCAATCCGGCCGGTTCCACCTGCCAGCTCGACTGGCTGATCGTGCGGCCAGCGAGATAGCCGGCGTCCCAATCCACGGCATGTTCGATCACGCCGCCCGGATCCTTCAGGAAAATGCTCATCATCACCTCGACTTGGCTGAGGGGTGGCGCGACCGCGCCGCAATCGGACTCAAAGCGGTGCGCCAATCGACACTTGCCAGCTCGCCACCGTTACGCCGTTGCCGGCCGTCAGCGGCTGAGCCGGACATGAGGTGACATAGAGCAGCCGCTGCCCCACCCCATCGACGAGCGCGACATGATCGGCGGTCCCGGCGGCCCGGGCCACCAGCCCGGCGCGCGCCGCCACGCCGATCTGGCGAGCGCCACCGCTGCCGGCCGCCAGGGTAAAATCTGCTGGCGCCATCGTGGTTTCGGCCAGCGCGCCAGCCACGGCAGCAGCATAGCTGGCCGGCTGGCCGGCAAGCAGCAGCATGCGGTTGGCCCCAGCCACCACGGCCAGCGCCGCATCCAGCACTTCGTTGCTGGCGAATTTCGCCATCGGCCTTGCTCCTTCAATCAGGGGGTTTGGGTCAGCGCTCGCGCACCGGCAGAACCGCTGTCGCCGGCCGCACCTTCAGGGCCGTCACCAGCGTCAGACCGAGCCGGCCGCCGCCAATCGATGGTTCCGAACTTGCCAGCGGCAAGACAGCGGCCGCCGGACTGACCAACAGCGCCGGCGACGCAATCAGCGCCAGGAAATGGGTAAGGATCATTGCCTGCCCTCCCTCAGCTGGCGGTGATGGCCAGAGTCTTTTCGCGCAGCACGGTCACCCCGTCCGCCGCCATCATCCGCGCCGTGATCGTGCGGCTGCCGATGAATCTTTCCGTCGCCAGCAATCTGGCCGCGCCCTTCACCGTCACGGGCAAGCCCGCGCTGTCCGTGCCGGCGCGGCTCGTGCCTTGCAGCACGTTGCCCGGGCGCACACCGGCGGCCAGATTTATACCGCCCCGGTGGGTCTGGTTGTCATACAGCAGGCCATAAACTGAAGCCTCTGCATTGCGTTCACTGGGCATTTCAATCGGCCCAAACGGGATGCGCCAGTTCACCTCGGCGCGCACATTTGTGGCAGGCCACGCCGCACCCGTGGAGGTGAGCGTCACCCGCAAACCATCAGACGACAGCGCGGCGGTGAAGCCGGTGTTGATGAACGTGTTGCCGTTGTTGGTGCTGATCCAGAACTGCCCGGCATAAAGCGCCGCGCCATTCAAGGTGCGGCAAGCGCGGCCCAGCTCCAGCACGATACTAATCCGGCTGCCATCGCCGAAATAGGCCACCACCAGGCGCGGGCCGACGGCCTTGATCTTGCGGTCATAAACCCATGCAAACACCCGGCCCAGGCTGCGCCCAAGCCGGCCTTGGCCCACCTGGTTGCCGTCACTCACGTTGAAGGCCGCGTTGTCGGGGTTATCAACCGCCAGGTTGTAGGCCGCGTGACCGCTGCCGTTGAAATCGTTCACCGTGTCCATCCAGGTCGGACCAAGGATGCCGCGCGCGCCCAGTTCGTTGGCGAACTCGATGTGCCGATTGCGGATTGACGGTCCCGATGCGCCATCGTTGTTCGAGGCATCAACATGCGCTCGCCACGGCGGGATGCTCAGCCACGGTGCGTTGGGCGAATTGAAGAAGCGCGCATCAATCGCCGCTACGTAGGCCGCGCGGCCTTCGGGCGTTATACTCAAGCCCGGCAGCCACGGCACCACATGCAGATCGGCACGGCTTCCCAGCAGCCAGGCAAAATAGCTGACAACACCGCTCGCGTTGCCGTTGGTCACGCCGGGCGGGGTAGGCGTTACCGGCCCCATGAACCGCCACGTTGGATCGCCATCGGGGATGACTTCGTTTGCCGTCCACTGATCCATCCCGTGCGTATTGATCGCCATGTTGCAGAGCATCAGCGGGTGGCCGGGGTTGTGGGCGTTCCACTCGTTCAGCAACAGGATCGCGCCGTGGCCGCAGTTGGGTGGCGCTTCGCCGGGCCGCATCCGCACCGTGGCCGGGCCGGGCGGTGCATAGGTGCCGCCCGCGCCGCCTTCGGCATACATATTGTCGAGGCGGAAACTGATGCCGTGCGCGCCGCTGTCCACCGCGACGTTCAGCAGGTTCGGCCCCAGCGGATTGCCGCCGCCAAAGCCGGTGCGCAGCGCCAGCGCCATGCCGGATTGCCCGTGCAGCAGGACGCGCGTGCCTGACAGCCAATCGGTGGACGTGGCCGACTGCGCGGGCGTGTTCTTGTCTCGCACCACCAGGTCATAATTGCCGATAGGCACGGTTTCCGTGAACGACCAGTTGCCACCGCTGATGCCAGTGATATCCGCCCAATTGCGGCCCGCTGCCGGTGTGGACGTGCCGGCCAGCACCCAGCGCCGTTCCAGCGCCGTGGTGTTTACCGCGTCATAGGTGCCGCCAAACGTGAAAGCCTGCACGCCGCGTCCGGGGATGAACTTGTCGAACGTGCTGGCGATCGTTGGCGCAGCCACTGCCGGCGCCCAATGCGCGGGCGCAAGCGACGTGCTGCCATCGGTCAGGCCGCCCGAAAGGCTGTTGTAATTGGTGACGACCAGCGTGTTTGCACCGCCCGTGCCGGCATTTGCCAGCGTGGTGAGGTTCGGCAGCTTCCACCAGAACGACACCGATGCGCGGCCAGGGCGCGGATCAACTGCATCACCGTTGCTGCGAAGGTTGGAATACGGCAGCGTGCCGGCGTTCTGCGCCGCCACCAGCCCGGCATAATCCAGGAACGGATTGCCGCCCGCGCCAGCCAGCGCCTGGAGGGCGGCATGGTGCGGCCGCCCGCTGCCCGTGACGCCAGCAGTGGGGTTGTTGGCCGTATCCCACGGGAAATCGCCATCGATATAGGCGACATGCTCAAGCTCAAAGCCAACCGGCGTGCGCGTGCCCTGCGTGCTGGCGGCGGCGAACAGGTTGGAAAGGACCGCCTGAACAGAGGAGTTGGTCAGCGTGGCATTTTGCGCCACCATCAGGGTTTCCGGGGTGCCGCCCGGCGCGCAGAATGCAAGCCACTGTATCCACACAGGGCTGGCATTGGTGCCGATGTTTGTCGCCGGGCTGACGATCACTAGATACGACGCACCCGCCACAAACTGGCTCATGGCGTCGTTGCTGTTGGAGAGGGCGCTAGCCCGATATCGCATCCGCAGCGGCGAAATGGCTGCCTGCGATCCGCCAATCTGCAGGCCAGATTGGTTCGTTTCATTGACAAGGCCGTTCGCGTCAGTATCCGCGCCGAAAATGTTGAAGCTTTGGTTGCCGGTGAACGGGCTGGGCAGCTTTACCCAGGCCGCCAGGTATGAGCCGACCACCTGCCCGGCCGCGCCACCCACGGTGATGGCCGTGCGGTAATCGCGCTTGAAGATCGTGTTGGCGGGCCGCAGCTCGGTTGCGCCAAGGGTCTGGATACGAATGGACATCAGCCGTTCACCACTGCAAGGCCAGCTTCGTCACCGCTCGCGGCGGTGCCTTCAACCAGCACGAAATAGGCACCCGCAGGCGCGTTGATGGGCGTCAGCGTGCCAACGATCAGGTTGCTCCAGCCGGTCGTGACGGCGGCGCTGGATAACGTGAAATCGGGCTGGCCCTGCGGCGGCGCAGGCACATAACGCGCCCCGCCAATGGCCCCGATCCGGCCGACATGGCCAATCAACCCGATCATCAGGCCACCGGCATGATGGTCAGGCTGCCATCGCTGGCGCCATCGCGGATGAAGCTGATGAACTGCCCGCTGGTCAGCCGCAGGTGGAATTTCTCTTCCGCCGCCAGCGGGATCGAACCGGGGCCGATGCTGGCGGTCACACTGCTGTCACCCACACGGAAGAAGCCGCGCACACTGGCGTGCAGCAGAACTTCGCTGCCAGTCACCGCCGTCGATCGTACCTGGACGGCACCGGCCGTCGCCAAGCGCTGGCCGCCGGCATAAAGATAAGCGCGGGTCGTGGTGGCGAGCGTCTGTACGGTCACCGGCAGGCGCGAACCGTCGGAATCGGCCACGGCAATCGCACTGTTGTCGGCGCCAAAGGCCAATTTGGCATAGGGAAAATGCAACCCGCCCACTTCGTCAGTGGCAAAAGCGATGCCGCCGGCGGGAGCAATGATATTGTCGGGCATCAGGGGCCTCCTTCCCGGCGGACAACCGCCGAAACTTGTGAACGCTGCACAGAAAAAAGGGTGGGCGCTGCCGCCAGCCCAGCCAGGGGGGAACCCGGCCGGCAGCAGCGCCCGTTCATCCGTCGTCTCAGACGGAGAAGCGCATCAGCTTGATTGCCCGGCTGTCCAGCACGGTGCCGCCCACACGGCGAGTGGCATAGAAGTGGACATAGGGCTTGTTGCTGTACGGATCCTTCAGCACCGTGGTCTCGGCACGCTGGCTGATCAGGTAACCGGCCTGGAAATTGCCGAACGCAATCGACAGGCTGTCGGCCGCCACGTCAGGCATGGCGTCCACTTCCACCACACGATGGCCCAGCAGCGTCTGCGGTTGCTCCGGACCCAGGCCCGGCTGCCAGATGAAGGCACCATCGGTGGTCTTGAACTTGCGGATGCGCGCCAGCGTGGCGCTGTTCATCACCCACACCGCACCCTGACGATAGGGGCTGGCCAGTGCATGCACCATATCGATCAGGCGATCCTGCGGGTTGGTCGCGGCAAAGGCGCCGGCCGCTCCGGAGGTGATGAACTGCAGCGTGCCGAACGGACGCGTGAGATCCGCCGTGGCAGCGGTGGGCGCCGTCAGGAAACCACGCGGCTTGTTCACGCCATCGCCGGTAACAAAGGCCACGCCCTCGGCCCGGGCAAACTCGCGGCCGATCTCCTCGCCCAACCAGGCTTCGACATTGAAGCCGGCATCATCCAGCATCGCCTGGCTGGCCGCCGGATTGGCATAAAGCTCACCCATCGGCGGTGCGATCTCGGAAAAATTCGGCGTTTCCGTTTCGGGACGCGCCTGGGTTTCCGAAACCCAGCCCGACACCACACCACTGGTGGTGATCAGCCGGCGATAGGCAGATGAACCGATATCAACGACCTGGGCAATGCTGCGGACCGGCGAGGCCGCCAGCAGCACGCGGTTGATCACCGCATCGATTTCCAGCGGCACCGAAAGGCCGCCCTTGGCCGGCGGATTGATGGTGGCCGCCTTGGCCTCCAGTGCCGGGCGAGCCAGCGGTGTTTCCACCATGGCCGCTGCAGTTTCGGCCGCATCGAAAACAGCGGCCAGCGGATCAGTTTTCACTTCAAGCATTCTCGTTCTCCTCTTTCCAGCCCAGCACCCGCGCCTCCCGTTGCATCGGGAAGGTCACCAGTGACACTTCAACAAGTTCGATCCGCTCAAGGCGGCGGCCACCCCGGGTCGGGCTGGCCGCCTTGACCCGGTAGCCAAAACTCAAGCCCGAAAGCGCGCCGGCCTGAACCAGCGCAGATGCTTCGGCACCGCGCCCCTCGCGCACGATGCGCGCCGTGATGCGCAGGCCCCGCGCGTCTTCCTTCAGACTGTCAACGAACCCAATCGGTTCGTTTGGCTTGTGCTGCCACAGCAATGGGATGGGCGCCGCCGCGTCGGCAAAGGCCCCCGGCATCACCACGTCGCCGCCCTTGTCGGGCACAGCAAACACGCTGGCGTATCCAGCAATCCGCAGGGCTGCGGGCGTCTGGCCGCTCATGGCTGTTTCCCTTGCAGCAGGCCCAGCTTGAAGCTCAGTCCCAGCAGCAGCAGCGCCACGATCGATCGCATCAGCCAGCCGATGAAGCTGCGCAGCGCCGATTTCTTCACGTCGCGCCAGCCCTGCACCAGTTCGCGCAGTTCCTGGATATCGTCACCGGCTTTCTCATCCGTCAGGCCCAGCCGCTTCAGTGCCCGGGCCGCACCAGCCTCGGCACCTTCCTCCACGATGGCCTGCAGCGTCACCCGCGCGGCGCCCTGGCTTTCCGCCTGCGCTACCAACCCTTCCAAAATGCCGGTCATTGGCCGTCCTCCAACCCGAGAATTCGTCGCTTTTCCGCGTCATTCAGGAAGCCTGCGGCGTTCACCTGCGCCCACAAGCGTTCCCGATCTTCCGAAAGCGCCGGCACCGCATCACGATCCAGCTTCAGCACCAGGCCGGGCCACCACCATTGCAGGTGCATCGCCAGCGCGGTAAGCAACCGTGTCAGCAGCGGCAGCAGCGTCAGCCGCCACAGCGCGACATTGGCCTCGCGATAATTGGCGTAGGTATTGTCACCTTTCATGCCGAGCAGCAGCGGCGGCACGCCCAGCGCCAGCGCAATGTCGCGCGCGGCAGCTTCACGCATGCCGGCAAAATCCATCTCCGCCGGCGACAGACTGAGCGCCTGCCAGCTCAGCCCGCCTTCCAGCAACATCGGCCGCCCGGCATTGGCTGCGCCGGCAAACGCGGCTTCCATCTCCGCCTTCAACCGCTGGAACTGGTCCGGGCTCAGCGTCGATCCATCACCAGGCTGGTACACCAGCGCACCACTGGGCCGTGCTGCGTTGTCGAGCAGCGCCTTGTTCCAGCGCGTCGCCGCATTGTGCACCGCGACCGCCGCCGATGCTGCGCCCAGGCAGCCGGCGCCTAGATGATCATCGGTCGGGTGAAAGCTGCGGATATGCAGCAGGCCGCCTCCGGCTCCCACCGGGTAACGCCGTACGGCCCCACCAGCGCGATAGACGTGCGCAACCGGCCAGCCTTCGCCGTCCACCTCGATACTCACCCGTTCCGGCCGCAGCGCAAACAGCGCCGCCGGCAAACCATCACTGCCGATTGCCACATCCACATAAGCATTGCCGTGCAGCAGCATATGGCCAGCCAGCGTCTCCAGCAGGCCCGGCCCCGATGCGCCAAAGCCGCAGCTGTGCAGCAGTGCCAGCGCCGGATGGTCCCTCGGCTCGCTCAGCACTGGCGCGCCGCCGGCGCTCTCCGTCACCATGCGGATGGCACGCGCCGCCACCGGATTGGCCAGGAACGCCGCCTGCACCTGGCCAGCATAGCCGCCGCCGTCTTCGACCAACGGCGTTGCCCAGCTCGGGATGCCTAGGGAAGTTCTGGGGCCAGAAACAGGCGCAGCAGATTTCGTCCGCAAGAACGGCAATCGCATGATGGATAACCTTTTTGGTTAGAGATTGCGAACAGTCGGCAAACCCGTGCGCCCGGCCAGCAACAACGCTGTCAGTGCCCACACACAGGCATCGGCCCGATCAGGCGAAGTGCCTGGTCCGGCATAGCGGCCATCAACAAGCAGCCCGCACAATTGGTCCTCAAGCGCGGGGAACACTCCGGCATGAAACACCCGGCCCTCGCCATAAAGCGCTGCTACCGGTTCAGCCCTGGCGACCTTGCCGCGGCTGGCTCGCACCGCCGTCACCGGCAAGGCGGCATCGACCGATTTCAGCATGGCGATCACCATTTCACCGCCCTGATTGACCTCGGCAATGACCCGATCGGCCTGCCAGCGATCGGCCGCCTTCACCACAGCACGGGCCCATTGCTCCGGCCGCTGCGCCGACACGCTGGCATCATCCAGCACATAGGCATGGCCATCCTGCCCCAACGCCGTCACCACGATCCCGCAGGTGCCGCCGCCAGCCGGCGGGTCCACACCAACCACGACGCGCGCGCCATGCGGCGGTGCCGTCACCCGTTGCCGGTCAATCAGCGCGCGGGTCCACAGCGAGCCCTCCAGATCGTCGACAATTTCGCCGGCCATTTCCTGGCGGCCCGTTGCCGTGCCGCCAAAGCGCTTCTCCAAACGTGCCACATAGGTTTTCGGTAGATTGGTTGCATTGTCGGACGTCGCGCCCCGCGTCACCACCACATCCGGTTCGGCAATCAGCGATTTCAGCCAAGCCAGTGGCAAGGGCGTTGTGGTCAGCATGATCTGCGGCGCGGGACCCAGCCGGGTCGCCATGCGCAGGTTCATCAACATGTCCTCCCCGCCCGCCCAATGAGCAAATTCATCGCCCCAGGCATAATCGAACTGGCCGCCGCGCAGGGCATCGGGCTCGGCGCCGGAATATATCCGCGCCTCGCTGCCATTGCTCCAGCGTAAACGCTTTGCACTGGCTTGCCAGGTGAGTTGCTCGCCTGGCGGCAACCGCGCCAGCAACCCGGATTCGCCTTCCACCATCACGGCGCGGGCAGCATCCAGCGTGGGCGCCACCAGCGCAATGCGGCGCGGACGGATACCGGCAGCGTGGGCGTGCACCCACTCTGCCCCGGCATGAGTCTTGCCGAATCCGCGCCCGGCCAAGATCACCCACATGCCCCAATCACCTGCGGGCGCGCGCTGGGCAGCGCGCAAACTGCCTTCCCCCAGCAGTTTGGCGAGCAGATCATCCTCGCCATAGCGACGCACCACCTGGCGCTGGCGATCGGGCGGCAAGGCGCGAAAAAGTTCGATCAGCGGCAAAACATCGCCAGCATCCGCCATGGGCACATACTCCGGCTGCACCGGCGGCAACCGGACGGGTTTGGGAACAGGGCATTGGTCCGGCTGCGCCGGAGCGGTTCACTTGGAGTCAGGCAATCCGGCCAGCGCCCGCAGTTCAGCGCGCAGCCGTGCTGCCCCGGCGCCATCGGCCACGCGGCTGGTGCCGGTGTGTGTCACCGGCTTGTCACGGCGGTTGACGATGGCCAGCGCCAGCCTGGTATCGATCTGGCCGGCACCGGCAAGGCAGATGCCGGCAGCCTGGGCGCTGC
>NZ_JANPML010000467.1:0-12847 GCF_031422795.1 Sandarakinorhabdus sp. | reverse complement strand
TGAAGCACTGGCCGCCGCGCTGATCGAGACAGCGGGCGAAGCGTAACACCGTTCTGGGGGCACAAATGACGGGTGAAGCGCCGATCTGGTTGATCGGCTGTGGCAACATGGGCGGCGCCTTGCTGCGGCGCTGGCTGGCCGAAGGGCTGGGGCCGGTTGCCGTGATCGATCCGGCGGCGCGGGATCTGCCGGCCGGTGTCGAAGCCTCCGCCCGCCCGCCGGCAACGGGCAAGCCCGATATCGTGGTGCTGGCGGTGAAGCCGCAGGCCTGGGCGCAGGCAGTGTTGCCCCTGGCCGGCCGGCTTGGGCCGCTCACACTGGTGATTTCGGTGATGGCCGGCGTGCGGACGCAGGATCTGGCGCGGCTGTTCCCCGGTGCCGGCATCGTGCGCGCCATGCCCAACACCCCTTCTGCGATCGGGCAGGGGGCAACGGCCTTGTTCACCCGTGATGGCGATATCGTGCAGGGGGCCGCTGAAGCCCTGTTCCAGCCAGCGGGCCAGACGATCTGGCTGAACGACGAAACCCAGTTCGATGCTGTCACCGCAGTCTCCGGTTCTGGCCCAGCCTATGTGTTCCATTTCATCGAGGCGCTGGCCGCTGCCGGTGAAGCGGCCGGGCTTGAACCCGCCATGGCGATGCGTCTGGCCCGCCAAACCCTGATCGGTGCCGCCGCGCTGGCCGCCCAGGATGGCGCGACCCCGGCCGCGACATTGCGCGAACGCGTCACCTCGCCCGGCGGCACCACGGCAGCGGGCCTGTCCGTGTTGATGCCGGGCCTGACGCCGCTGCTGGAACAGGTGGTGGCCACAGCGGCAGCGCGCTCGAAGGAACTGGGCTGACAGCGGTAGTGGCCTGACGTAAGCTCCCGCCGGGGGGATGTCATGCGGACGTGGGTGAAAGCCGGAACGGGTGTGATCGGCACTGTGTTGCTGCTGGCGGCAGGGGCTGGCAGTGCGCTGATCTGGGCGGGCAACCGGATGCTGGCCAAGGATCACGGCGCGCTGCCCGAAATCGTGGCGGGCGGCCCCGGCGATCCCGTGCTGGGCGCGCGTCTGGTCAAGGTCTATGGGTGTGCCGGCTGCCACGGCGAGGCACTGGCCGGGGAGGATTTCTATGGCATCCCGGCGCCCAATCTGCGCCGCCGTGCCCGCGAACTGGCGCTGACCGATTTCGCCCGCGCTGTGCGCCGGGGGCTGCGGCCCGATGGCACCAGCCTGACGTGGGCCATGCCATCCGAACATTTCGCCGCGCTGGCTGACAACGAGATCGCTGCTGTCCATGCCCATCTGCGTGCGCTGCCGGCTATGGAAGATGGCGCGTCCGTCACGCTGAAGAGCCGACTGTTCAAGGCGGCGGCGACCGCAACGGGCGAAGTCGCCCTGAACGCCGTGCTGGTACGCGCGACTGATGTGGGCCCGGCGGTTGCGCCCGCCCCCGGCATGCCGGGCTGGGGGGCATATTTCACCCGCGCGGCCTGTGCCGAATGCCATAATCACGGCCTTGGCGGCTATCCGGGTGACACGCCGGCACTGGCTGATGTCATCCAACGCTATGATTGGCCGGCGTTTCAGCGGTTAACGACGACCGGCAAAACGCCAGAGGACCAGGATGTGCGCATGATGTCGGGCGTTGCGCGCGGCCGCCTCGTGCACATGACCGATGCCGAACGCCGGGCGCTGTTCGATTATCTGAAATCGCTTTCCACGCCCTAACCCTGCAGCGCTTCGACCTGGGCGCGGTCATCGGGCGGCACCAGCCCCATCAGCACCCCCCAGAAGCCGGTCACCGCCTGCTGCCCGGCCTCGCCATAGGCACGCGCCATGGACCGTTCCAGCTCGATGAACAGCCGGGCTTCCAGCGCCGAACCCGAGGCTGTGAGGTTTAGCAGCCGCTGGCGGCGATCTGCCGTGCCGATTTTCTGTTCCACCAATTGCCGGCTGGTCAGATCGGTCAACACCCGGCCCAGGGACTGTTTGGTGATGCCCAGCAGACCGATGAGTTCCCCCACCGACAAGCCCGGCCGCCGCGCGATGAAATAGAGCGCACGATGGTGGGCGCGGCCAAGGCCCTGCGCTTCGAGGATGGCGTCCGCGCCGCGGATCATTGCGGTGTAACCGAAATAGAGCAGTTCTATGCCGCGCCTGATCTCATCCTCGCGCAGGAAAAGCGGCGAGGCCGGCGTGACCTTCAGCGGGGAAACTTGCGCCGACGCGGCGGAATTAAGGACAGTCATGTTGACTTATCTGCCACAAAGGCTATGCCAGCACAAGCGGGGCGCGCAATTCCCGGCAAGACGAAAGCGGCAGCGCTGTTCGTTTGTTGCTGGCGAAGGGCAGGGCGGCCCCACAACATTTCACGCTGCCTGAGGCTGACCATGACAGACGCCACCTTCGACGATCGCAACGGCTTCATCTGGATGGATGGCGAACTGAAGCCGTGGCGGGAAGCGAATGTGCATATTCTCACCCATGGTCTGCACTATGCCAGTTCGGTGTTCGAAGGCGCGCGCGCCTATGACGGCCATATCTATGCCTTGTCGGCGCATTCCCAGCGCCTGATCGAATCGGCCAATATCATGGGCTTCCCACTGCCGTGGACCGTCGAGCAGATTGACGAAGCCTGCCGGCAGACGCTGGCCGCCAATGGCCTGACCAACGCCTATGTGCGCCCGGTTGCCTGGCGTGGCAGCGAGCAGATGGGCATTTCGGCGCAGAAGACCAAGGCGCACTTGGCGGTCGCCACCTGGGAATGGGGCGCTTATTTCGGCCCGGAAGCGCTGAAGAAGGGCCTGCGCCTCAACATTGCGCCATGGCGCCGCCCGGCCCCCTATACAGCGCCGGTGCGCGCCAAGGCCGCCGGCCTCTACATGATCTGCACTCTTTCAAAGCATGCCGCCGAAAACGCCGGCTATAATGATGCGATGATGCTGGATTGGCGCGGGCAGGTGGCCGAAGCGACGGGCGCCAACATCTTCTTCTTCCAGAACGGTGAACTGCACACGCCCACGCCGGATTGCTTCCTGGATGGCATCACCCGCCGTTCGATCATCGCGCTGGCCCAGCGCCGCGGCATCAAGGTGGTGGAACGCGCCATCTGGCCCGAAGAGCTGGCCAATTTCCAGGAAGCCTTCCTGACCGGATCCGCCGCCGAAGTGACGCCGCTGGCCGAGATTGGCCCGTGGAATTTCCAGGTGGGTGCAGCAACGCTGCAAATGGCGCAGGATTACAGCGATCTGGTGCACGGCCGCATCACCGGCGTGGAACCAGTGCCGTCGACGCAGCGTTAAAGCGTCGCCAGAAACGCATCGACCTTGGCGAAATGGCCGGGCCAATCGGGGGCCCGGAACTGGGCCAGCCGCGCCATCTGCGCGGCGCGCGCCGGGCTTTCCGGGACGGCATAGGCCATGATGGCGCTGGTCCAACCCTCCAAGTCGTCGGGCAGCAGTAGATCGGGCACGCCCTGGCCGATTTCGCGGAACACGTCGAGATCGCTGGCAATCACGGGCACGTCGGCCGCTATGGCCTCTACCAGCGGCGAGCCGTAACCTTCAGCAAAACTGGGGAACAGCAACGCGCAGGCGCTGGCCAGATGGCGGGCGATCTCGTCGTCTGCCAGCGCGCCGGTTTCCACCACGCGGCTGCCAAAGCCGCCGGCGTTCAAGCGCGCCAATACATCATCACAGGCCCAACCACGCCGACCAATGATCACCAGTCGCGGCGCTGCCTCACCATGGGCTGTCACCAGTTTCTCCCACACATCCAGCAGCAGCATGTGGTTCTTGCGGCCCTCAATTGTGCCCAGGATAACGAAATCGTTGCTCGGCGTCGGGCGAGTTCCGCCCGGCATGATCAGCAACCGCGTCCCCGGCCAGACTGGCAGCGATTTCGGCACTGTCATGCTGATGCCAGCGGAATAGTTACGCAAGATCTCAAGCGTGTCCTGACTGTTGCCCAGTACGGCGTGAGCGATCTCGAGCAGCGTCTTCACCCGCACCTCGTGCCGCGGCTTCTCGCCGTCGCGGCAATATTGGGGGTGGGTGATGGGAATGATGTCGTGCAGCATCAGCACCGGGCGCAGTTCGGCAGCGCGCACCCATTCGGCAAGGCCAGGCAGGTTGAGCCCGGTGTGGCCGACATTCAGCCACAACCGCCCCCGCCCAGGTTGCGGCCGCATCAGATTGACAAGATTGCGTGTCGCCCAACTGACAAAACGCCGGCGGAACTGGTCGCGCGGGGCATCCGCCTCCAACAGGCGAAACAGCGCCTGCGATGCGCGCATCGGCAGGATGTGGCGGCCGCGCCTGTGTACCAGAACGGCCTGGGCCCGCGCGGCATAGTGATCATGCCATGCCAGGCACGTTCGATCGATGCCGGTTGGCCGCACCCCAGCCCAGCGCCGCCACACCAGGCGCGAGGCATCCAGCAGCAGGGGGGCGCCATTGTCGTCCACGAACGGGCGACTCAATCCTGTCGGATGACGCTGGTGACGGTGGCGACCGGCAGCAGGGTCTGCGAAACGATGCTCACAAAGCGTTGCAACTCGGCAATCGGGGAATTGGTGATGTAGATCAGATCCTTGTCGGTCATGCGGAATTGCTGGGTGAGGAAATAGACCGCTGGGTCCTTCAGATCGAAACTGTAGATGACCGGCACGCGCGGCGCCCCAGCAATGTCCGAATCTTCCCAGCGGAACAGGAACACGCCGCGCGGATTGGCGCGGCCATCTTGCAAGCCACCGATGCGGCCCAGCGCCTGCGAAAGCGTGATGCCCATCGCCTCAAAGCGTATCTCGTCATTCTTGCCGGCCGCGCCCAGCACCGTAAAAGTGTAGGGCTGGAACAGCGCGGTGATCACATCATCCTTGGCCAGCACGATGTTATTGTTGGCCTGGGTGATGATATCGGCCATCGCCATCCGGTGGGTGCGGCCATCGCGCGTAACCTGAATCGTGGTCAAGTTCACCGGCGGTTTTACCCCGCCAACCTGGGCCAATGCATCGAGCAGCCGTTCACCGCGCGGGCTGATCGGCAGCCGGGCAGAATTGGTCACTTCGCCAACGACGGTCACAGTGGCGGTCGTGTTGCGAACGAGCCGCACAATAGCTTGCGGCGCATTGGCCCTGCCGCGCAGACGGCGGACGATATCGGTTTCAATCTCGCGCAGGGTACGGCCACCCGCCGGCACTTGGCCGGCAAAGGGCACGCTGATGCTGCCTTCAGGGCCAACCAGCAGTTCGGGCAGGGTGGTTGGCCGCGCCGTGCTGATCGCAGTGCCAATTCGGGTATCGGCGCCGCCGCCAAACAGCGCGGCGGGCGGGGCTTCCCATATCGTCACTTCCAGTGCGTCACCGGTGCCGACCACAGTGCCCACCGGCTTGGCGCCGGCCAGCACATCGGCAAAGGCTGGCCAGGGCGGCGGTGCCTTGAACTGGGCCGCCATGTCGCCGCGCACCTGGATCACCTTGATTTGGGCGGCAGCCTCGTTGGGGCCGGCCGGCACAGCGCCGCCGTTTAGCACGGCTTGCCGGCCAGGGCCAAAGGGCTGGCAGGCGGCCAGCGCCAAGCCCGTCGCGACCAGCAGGATATGGCGGGCGATGGAGGCTGGGCGGGAAATCAATCGAGGAAGGATCATGAACGAAATGCTCGTGCAGGGATTGGGTTCCGGGGGCTGAAAACCGGCTTGGGCCATGGCATCAGGCCCGGCCAATGTCAAAGCAGGGCTGCACGCTTGCAACCGCGATATCAAATGGCCAACCGCCGCCCGCACTATCCGGGACTGCCAGATGTTGCAAAAATGCGATGAGCTGCGCTGGTTCAATTCCAAATCCTGCGATGCGTGCAGAAAATCTGAACAGTCGCAATTCAGAAAACGCCTTCTGCAACTCTAAGAAAAAGCTGAATGAGTTGGCAGTAGATCACGTCGAAACTCTCGTCTTTTTGTTGGGCTTGCGCCGACACTTGTTTTCCTTGCCTGCTGGGGCTGACCCATCGGTAAGGCGCAAGCGCCCATCTAGGCGACCGGTCCAATATCCGCTATCCGCAGGGGCCATACCCCGGCTGCTGTTGGGGTGACCCCAGTTTTGATATGACGGAAACGATGAATTCTCAGCCCAAGATCGACCCGGGTTCGGCCGACGTGGCACCGCTTGATGGACAGGGACCCATTGGCGGTCTGAAGCGCTGGCTTTCGAGCGCCGGCCTGCTGTTCTGGCTGTGTGTCGTGCTACCAACGGGTCTTGCGACCCTGTATTTCGGTTTGCTGGCGTCAGACGTGTACATCTCCGAAAGTCGGTTCGTGGTGCGCAGCCCCAAGAAGCCTTCTGTGACGGGTGTTGGCATGTTGCTGGAAACGGCCGGATTTTCCAATGGCAGCGATGAAATGCGCGCAGCTCAGGGCTTTATCAGTTCGCGTGATGCGCTGCGTGCACTGGATGCCGATGGGCTGGCTCGCCGGGCCTGGAGCAACGATGGCATTTTCATCCTCAACCGTTTTGATCCCTTTGGTATTGATGGTTCGTTCGAAGATTTGTTCCTCTATTACGGCGACAAGGTAGAGGTTGATTTTGACAGCGAGACTGGCATCGCCACCATGATGGTGCGGGCGTACACCGCCCAGGATGCCCAGGTGATTGATCGCCGCCTGCTGGAACGCGCCGAAGCGTTGGTGAACCAGCTCAATGATCGCAGCCGGGGCGATCTGGTGCGCTATGCCGAACGTGAGGTGACCGAAGCGCAAGCCGTTGCCCGCAAGGCAGCGCTTGCGCTCGCCGCTTACCGCAACAGCGCCGGGGTCATCGATCCTGAACGCCAGGCCACTGTGCAGCTGCAGATGATCTCCAAGTTGCAGGATGAATTGATCGGCGCTCGCATGCAGCTGGTGCAATTGACGGCGGCTGCACCGGAAAATCCGCAGATCCCGCTTTTGAAGTTGCGGGTGAGCGGGCTGCAAAAGGCGATTGCCGAACAGATGCAAGGTGTTGCCGGCGGAAACGGCTCACTTTCGGCGGCCGCGGCACAATATCAGCGGCTGCAACTGGAACGTGAATTTGCCGATCGCCAACTTGCCGCTTCGCTGGTGACGCTGCAGGACGCGCGCAACGAAGCTCGCCGCCAGCGCGCCTATGTTGAACGCGTCGCCCAGCCCAGCCGACCCGATGACGCGATGGAGCCGCGCCGCTTGCGGGGCATTTTTTCAACACTGATCGCCGGGCTGGTGGCGTGGGGCGTGCTGTCGATGCTGCTGGCCGGCGTGCGTGAGCACAAGGACTAGCCGGGATGCCTGCTGCCAACGCTTCCCTGGCGCGTTCGGCCCGCATCCAGCTGGGCGTTCTTCGTGCGCTCCTGCTGCGCGAAGTGCTCACCCGCTATGGCCGCCACAATATCGGATTCCTGTGGCTGTTCGTGGAACCCATGCTGTTCACCCTTGGTATCACCACTTTGTGGACCATCGCCGGACTGCACCAGGTATCAGATCTGCCCATCGCAGCGTTTGCGCTTACCGGCTATTCAACCGTGCTGTTGTGGCGGAACATGCCCAATCGTTGCATTGGCGCCATCGCGCCCAATTCGGCGCTGATGTATCACCGAAACGTCCGCATTATCGATATCTACATCGCCCGCATTGTACTCGAGGCGATGGGTGCCACCACATCCTTTACCATTCTCGGCTTGGCATTCGTTGGTCTTGAACTGATCGAACCGCCGGAGAATCTGCTGCTTCTGGTCCTCGGCTGGTTTTTGACCACATGGTTTGGTGCAGCCTTCGCGATATTTCTCGGGGCGTTGTCAGAGTTGTCGGAAACGGTCGAAAAGCTATGGCATCCTGCGGCTTATCTGCTGTTTCCGCTGGCCGGTGCCGCATTCCTGGTTGAGGCACTGCCGCCCGATTTTCAGTCGGCGGCGCTGCTTGTCCCCATGGTCAATTGTACGGAAATGATCCGGGATGCGTTTTTTGGCAGTGTTTTTGCTGCAAGATACGACGTTGGCTATCTGGTGGCCGTCAATCTTGGCCTCAGCATCATGGCTCTTGCTCTGGAACGCAAGGTCAGTCGCGAGTATGTCCCCGAATGATCCGGCTGACCGACGTCCACAAATTTTATCCCGTGCGCGGCGGGCAGGTCGAGGTGCTCAAGGGCATCAATTTGACAGTCGAGCGCGGCGATCATGTCTGCATCGTTGGGGGCAATGGTGCCGGTAAGTCGACCTTGATCCGCCTGATCAGCGGCATCGAGCAGCCATCGTCGGGTCAGATCGAGCGGACCATGCGAATTTCCTGGCCGCTGGCGTTTACTGGCGCCTTTCAGGGCGCGCTGACCGGCGTGGACAATATCCGCTTCATCTGCCGGGTCTATGATGTCGCATTCGAGGACGTCATCGATTTTGTCGAGGATTTCTCTCAACTTGGGCGCTACCTGCGCGAACCGGTGAAGGTCTATTCGTCTGGCATGCGGGCACGATTGGCGTTCGCCCTTTCCATGATGATCGACTTCGATTGCTACCTGATCGACGAGGTGGTGGCAGTTGGAGATTCGCGCTTCCAGCAGCGCTGCCAAGAGGAACTGTTCGTGAAACGCGCCGATCGCGCGTTGATCATTGTTTCGCACGACAGTCATTATCTGCGCCTGCACGCCAAACGCGCCTGTGTTCTGGAAAAAGGCGTGCTGCACCATTTCCCCGATATCGAGAGCGCATTGGAGCATCACCAGCAGATAATGGCGGCTTGATCGCCGTTGATTGTCAAAGCATATGGTGATGGCCTGCTTGTGTCACGGTCGATTTGAGGAATGGGTCTCCAATGACAATCACGCTCTCCACTGTTGGCGAAACATTTTCGGTAGACAGCCGTGTGGAAGGCGCGCCGGCCTATCGGATCACGGCGGCCGGCGTGCGATTGGTCAATACCGAGCGCGGCCGCATCATTTCCACCAGTGCCGATCAGCCGGCCATCAGCATGGAAACCGGCGGCAGCGTGATCATCAACGAAGTTGGCGGCATTATCCGCAGTTTCGACAGCTTCCCCCGACCTTTCGTGATCCGGGGCTCGACCGGAGCAGATGAAGTCCGCAATTCCGGCCTGATTGTCGGCAATGTTGCGTTGCTGGATGGCGACGACCTGTTCGTGCAGAACGCGGCCCAGAACACCAGTTTCGAGTTGTCGGTCAATCTTGGCGGCGGCAATGATTCTTATCAATTGACCAGCTTGCCGGGCCAATCACACAGCATCGATGCCAACGGCGGCAGCGGGTTCGATACGCTGTCGATCCGGGGCCCGGCAGATGAACTCAACAACAATATTTCGGCGTCTGGCGCGATCAATTTCGAACGGCTGGAGTTGGTTGACGCCTTTGGCAATCTGGTGGGCTTTTCCGGCTTTGAGCAGATTTCGATCCTGTCGACCGTGTTTCGCCCATTTTCCGGCACCGTCGGTCTGGTGGATTCCCAAAATCCGCTTGCCGATGTGGCGATCGATGGCGTCCGCCTCAGCCTGCGGGGCAATTCAAGCCTGCGCAGTGTGACCGGTTCGGACCGGGCTGATGTGTTCGAAATTTCGTCGTTCAACAGCCCCGCACCGCGGCTGTTCGGTTCGGCGCTGCTGGGTGCCGGCGATGACGAATTCTGGTTCAGCGCGTTCCAGTCATCATCACCGTTGCCGATCATCGACGGCATTGTTGATGGCGGAACCGGCATCGACACGCTTCGGGTTGCGGCAAACAGTGTGGTGGCCATCGATTTTGGCGTTTTTCGCAATTTCGAGCGGCTCGATGCCGGGGCCTTCACGTCCATTCCCGGCAACCTGCGCATCGTGAACGCCAGCGGCCTGCTTGAAATCAATGGTGGTTTTGAGGGTCGCGTCACCATTGCCCAATCGAATATTCCTGATGCTGTTGTCAGGGCGTCTTCGCTGGGCACGCTCATGCTGGAAGAAACCGCCACGATCGGCCGCTATGGCTTTCCCATGCGCGAGTTCTTTGAAACGGTGTTCGATCAAAGACAACAAGCCGATGATCGGCTGTCGGTGACGGTGATCAATAATGGCACCATCCGGGGGGCAGTGCAGCTTTATTATGGCGACGATCTTTACGATGGCCGCCAGGGCACCACTGGCGGCACAATCTTTGGCTATGCCGGAAACGACACGCTGTATGGCGGACGCAGCAATGACCGGATCGAGGGCGGTTTCGGCGCCGACGATCTGTTTGGCGGCGCCGGTAGCGACGTGCTGTTGGGCGGCGCCGGTTCCGATCGACTGGATGGCGGTGTCGGCACCGATACCGCCGTTTTCTCGGGCGGCCGCCGCAGCTATGAGGTGACGCGCAACGGCGACACGGTGACCGTGCGCGATCTGCGCGCCAATGCAGACGGCACCGATACGCTGACCGGCATCGAGCAGGCACAATTCAGCGATGGGCTGATGGGTTTGATCGCGGAGGAACTGGTGCTGTTCCTGCCCGGCACGCGTGATTTGATCAGCTGGGATTCGACTCAGGGGGCCAATGGCTTCAGCTATTTCCTGCGCCTGGGCGCAGGCACCGAAGTCGCGGCGGTGGCGGATTTCACCGGCGATGGACGGCCCGATATCCTGTTCAGCCAGCCCGGTGGTGGGCTGGTCCGCTGGGATATGGCCCAGGGCGGCAATGGCTTTGCTGTTTTGCCGGCGACACCGGGGTTCGACGTGATTGCGACGGGTGATTTGCGCGGCAGTGCCGCAGCCGATGTCTTGCTGAAGAACGCCGCTGGTCAGTTGCGCATCCTCGATTCGGCTTCCGGCACGATCAGCGATTTGTTCGGCCTTGCCGCTGGCTGGAGCGTGGCAGGTGTGGGCAACATCAATGGTACCGGCAAGGATGATGTGATCCTGCAGAACAGCGGCAGTGGCGCCGTGATTGCATTTACGGATAACGGCTGGCGCGATCTGATCACACTTGCACCGGGGTGGAGCATTGCCGGGCTGGGCGATGTCACCGGCGGGTTGGCCGATGATTTCATCCTGCAACGGACCGACGGCGTCACCATCTTCTGGGATGCGACGCAGGGCGCGCAGGGCTTCAAGGATTTTGCCACCATCGGGCCCGCGTGGGATTTTGCCGGCTTCAATGATCTGAACGGCGATGGCCGTGACGATGTTATCCTTCAGAACGACAATGGCCTCGCCATCTATTGGACTGGGAGCAACTGGATTGATCTCGGCTCAACCCTTGCCGGCGCGGACCTTGTGGGGACAGGGGTGTTCCCCTGAAGGTTGCAGATATGCAGGGTGAGCCTTGGGATGATGGCGCTTCTTCACAGATGGAAATGCCAGCGCGTGCCCCCTTGCTGCAGATCGGCGCTGTTGATGATCAGGATTTTGGGGCCAGCATGATGAAAGGGAGTGCGCCGTTCGGTTCGCTGCCTGCAACATGCGGTTTTGCCGGGCCGGCATCGCAGGCCAGTACGGCGCGGTCGAAGGCAATGAGAGGCTAGCCGCCATGACCTTGGTGACTCTGACCAATGCGCAGATCAACAGCGCTTTGCGCACTCCTGGTGCGTCACTCGGCGTTGGACAGTTCAGCTATTCGGTCCCGACCCTTGCCAGCATCTGGCCAACCTATCGGCCAGGGTCAGAACCGTTCAGCAACTATGGCGTGCTGTCGGCGGTTCAAGCCGGGCATTTCCGGTCGGCTTTGGCCCTGTGGGATCAACTGATCGCCCCCAATTTCACCGAAATCGTCGAAACTCCGGCCAGCATCGGCGAAATCCGCGTCGCCTTCACCACTGCAGAGTTCGGCACCGGCTTTGCCTATTCCGGGCCACCTCAACCGAGCGGTGGCCGGGTCGGCGATGTCTGGATTGATCATCGCCAGGTCAGCGAGGATTTTGCCCCCGGGCTGGCCAACGGGCTTTATGAAACCCTGCTGCATGAAATCGGCCATACGCTGGGCCTGAAGCATCCGTTCGAAACCCCAGTCATCCCGGCGCCGTTCGACAATCAGCGGTTCACCGTTATGTCCTATGAGGGGCCCGGCATTGCCATCAGCTTTTCCGGCGGTTCCAACACGATCCAATCGTTCATCGCGCAAGTCGCCACCATAACGCCGATGGTGCTCGACATCGCCGCGGTCCAGGCGATCTATGGTGCCAGCACAACGACCCGGGCCGATAACAGCACTTATCGTTTCAGCGAGGATTCGGCCGCTGTCCAGGCGGTCTATGATTCAGGCGGCATTGATACGTTCGATCTGTCGAACTTCACACGGCCCAACATCATCGACCTGCGTCCGGGTGCCTATTCCAGCCTTGGCCAGTTTTCACGCGCAGACCAGATCAGCTTTTGGACCGAACGCTTTCCCAATTTCGGATCGTTCATCACCAGCACGATCAATTCCGCAGCCAACTTGTTCACCTTCAACGACAATGTCGGCATCGCGCTCAATGTCACCATTGAAAATGCCTTGGGCGGATCGGCCGATGACGAGATTATCGGCAATGCCGCCGCCAACCGCCTCGCCGGCAACGGCGGCGCTGACCGCCTGACCGGCGGCGGTGGCACCGATACCGCCGTTTTCTCGGGCGGTCGACGCGACTATGAGGTGACGCGCAACGGCGACACGGTGACCGTGCGCGATCTGCGCGCCAACGCCGATGGCACCGATACGCTGATCGGAATCGAACAGGCGCAATTCGCCGATGGGCTGATGGGTTTGATTGCGGAGGAACTGGTGCTGTTCCTGCCCGGCACACGCGATCTGATCACCTGGGATTCCACGCAAGGGTCAAACGGCTTCACCTATTTCTTCAGGCTGGGCGCCAACAGCACAGTGGCAGCGGTGGCCGATTTCACCGGCGATGGGCGCACGGATGTGCTGCTCA
>NZ_JANPML010000466.1:0-4426 GCF_031422795.1 Sandarakinorhabdus sp. | reverse complement strand
GGTGGTGCGTCCGGCCGAAACGCCGCCCAGCGCCTCCTGGATGCTGGCTTCGGTGGCGCTGTCGAGCGCGCTGGTCGCCTCATCAAGGATCAGGATCGCCGGGTTCTTCAGGATGGTGCGGGCAATGGCAACGCGCTGTTTTTCGCCGCCTGACAGTTTCAGCCCGCGTTCGCCCACCGGCGTCTGATAGCCATCCGGCAGGCTCAGGATGAAATCATGGATGGCCGCGCCGCGCGCCGCCGCGATGATCTCGGCTTCGCTCGCTTGCGGTCGGCCATAGGCGATGTTGTAGCCGATCGTATCGTTGAACAGCACCGTATCCTGGGGCACGATGCCGATGGACCGGCGCAGACTGTCTTGGGTCACATGTGCGATGTCCTGCCCGTCGATGCTGACCGTGCCGCCCTGAATGTCGTAAAAACGATACAGGATGCGGCTGAGCGTCGACTTGCCGGCACCCGAATGGCCGACCACCGCCAGTTTTCGGCCCGGCGGCACTTCGAAACTGACATCATGCAAAATCTGCCGGCGCGGGTCATAGCCGAACCGCACCTGTTCAAAGGCGATGCGCGCGCCAGCCAGTTGCAGCGGTGTCGCATCAGGCGCATCAGCGATTTCCGGCGCAGTATCGATCAGGCGGAACATGGCGTCCATGTCGATCAGGCCCTGGCGGATCTCGCGATAGACCATGCCGAGCAGATCGAGCGGGCGGAACAATTGCATCAGCAGGCCATTCACAAAGGCGATGTCGCCGATGGTGAAGCGGCCCTGTTCCCAGCCCCACACCACATAGACCAACGCACCGGCCATCAGCGCGTTGGTGATGAAGCTTTGCCCGATGTTGAGCCAGGCCAGGCTGACTTCGGATTTGGTGGCGGCATCGGTGTACCGCTTGATGGCGCGGCCATAATTGGCGTTCTCGTGCGCTTCGGCGTTAAAATACTTGACCGTTTCGTAGTTCAGCAGACTGTCTACGGCGCGGGCGGTCGCCTTCTGGTCGCTGTCCACCATCTGGCGCCGCAGTTCGGCGCGCCAATCGGTGATGCGCTGGGTATAAAGGATATAGGCCGCCACGGTTGCCAAGGTGGCCGCCACCAGTTCCCAGCCAAAGCTGCGACCGAACAGGATGCACACGGCGGTGAGTTCGATGACGGTGGGAAAGATGTTGAACAGCAGGAAATAGAGCATGGTATCCACGCTCTTGGTGCCGCGTTCGATCAGGCGGGTGAGGGCGCCGGTGCGGCGTTCGAGGTGGAAGCGCAGCGACAGCCGATGGATGTGGCCGAACACATCGAGGCTGAGATGGCGCGCGGCTTCCTGGCCGACCTTTTCAAACAGCGCGTTGCGGAAATTGTCGAACAACACACCGCCGAACCGCGCCAGCGCATAAGACGCAACCAGCGCCATGGCCACACCGGCACCGCCTGAAACCTTGTCCGACATGGCATCCAGCGCCAGCTTCAGCGTGTAGGGCATGGCCAGCATGACGCCCTTGGCCAGCAGCACGAGGCACAGCGCGCCGATCACGCGCAGCTTCAGATCGCCGCGACCAGCCGGCCACAGATAGGGCAGGAAGCGCTTCAGCGTCTTGAAGTCGGCCTCGCCCTTGGCTGGGGAGGAAGGTGCTGCCATGGATTGCATGGTGACGCATATGGGCCGCCCCGCCGCCCCGCACAATGGTATGGATTGTCCCTTCCGCAAGTGGAAGGGCGGGGTCGCACTTGCCCCACCTGCCGTGAACGCCCATGGTGCTGCCATGCCCCGCATTCCCCGCAATCGCCCCCAAGCCGGCCTGCCTGACCGCCAAGCCATATTGGATTTCATCGCCACCCAGAAAACCAGTGTGGGCAAGCGCGAGATCGCCAAGGCGTTCGGCCTGCACGCGCAGGACAAGATCGCGCTGAAATCGCTGCTGAAAGAGATGATGGAGGCCGGCGAGCTCGAATCCGGCCCTGGCCGCAATCTGCACAAGGGCGGCGGCCTGCCGAAGGTCACGGTCATCCGCATCTGTGATGTGGCTGATGGCGTGGCGATCGCCGTGCCGGATCGCTGGGAGCAGGGCACGCCGCCACCGCGCCTGCGCGTGATCGAGCCGCGCCGCCACGCCACTTTTGGGCTGGGTGACCGGCTGCTGGCCCGCATCGAGGAACAGGGCGGCGGCCTGTTGGCGTTTCCGATGAAGGCGCTGGCCAAATCCGATGATTTCGTGCTCGGCATCCTGCGCAAGGAACCGATGGGCTGGCGGCTGGTGCCGGTCGACAAGAAGATCCGCACCGATCTGGCCATCAACGATCCCGGCGACGGCCAGCCTGGCGATCTGGTGCTGGCCGAACCCAGTGGCCGCCCGCCGCGCCAATATGGCCGCGTTGTCGAGGTGCTGGGCGATCCGTTCCAGCCTAAGGCGTTCAGCCTGATCGCCATTCACGCCAAGGGCATCCCGCACCGTTTTGACGAATCGACGCTGGAAGAGGCCGAGCGCATGGCCCGGCAGCCGCTGGGTGACCGCGAGGATCTGCGCGCATTGCCGTTCCTCACCATCGATCCGGCCGACGCGCGCGACCATGATGATGCGGTGTGGGCCGCGCCCGATGACGAGAATCCCGGCCATTTCCGCGCCATCGTCGCCATCGCCGATGTGAGCTTTTACGTCCGCCCCGGCACCGCGCTTGATCGTTCGGCGCGCAGCCGCGGCAACAGCGTCTATTTCCCCGATCGCGTCGTGCCGATGCTGCCGGAGATATTGTCCGCCCACGTCTGCAGCCTGGTCGAGAATGAAGATCGCGCCGTGCTGGCCTGTCATCTGCAGATCGACGCGCAAGGCAAATTGCTCAACTGGCGCTTTACCCGCGCTGTCATCCGCTGCGTCACCAACATCGCGTACGAAGAAGCGCAGGCGACGATGGATGCCGGCAGTGGTGAGTGGCTGCCCGTGCTACAACCCTTGTGGGCGGCGTGGGGCGCCCTGGCCAAGGCGCGTGCCGAACGTGAGCCGCTGGAGCTGGAGCTGCCCGAAAAGCGCGTCGTGCTGGATGAGGCCGGCCGCATCGCAGGCATTTCAGTGCGCGAACATCTCGCCGCGCACCGGTTGATCGAGGATTTCATGATCGCCGCCAACGTCGCTTCGGCCAAGGCGCTGGAGAAGAAGAAGGCCGGCTGCATCTTCCGCTGCCACGAAGTGCCAAGCCGCGAAAAGATCGTGGCGCTGCGGGATTATCTGGAAACGCTGGGGCAGAATCTGGCGTTGGGGCAGGTGGCCAAACCGGCCATCTTCAACCGCATCCTCGCCCGCGCCAAGGATGGCGAGAATTACCAGCAGATCACCGAACAAGTGCTGCGCACGCAAACCCAAGCCTATTATTCGCCGGCCAATGTCGGCCACTTCGGCCTGGCGCTGGGCAGTTACGCCCACTTCACCTCGCCGATCCGCCGCTATGCCGATCTGGTGGTGCACCGCAGCCTGGTTGCCGCGTATCGTCTGGGCGACGGCGCGCTGCACGCGGAAGAGGAAAAGGGCCTGACCAAGACGGCTGACCATATCAGCATGACCGAGCGCCGCGCCATGGAGGCCGAACGCGACACCATCGATCGCTATGTCGCCGCGTTCCTATCGACCAAGGTCGGCGAGATCGTGCAGACCCGCATCACCGGCGTGGCAAAATTCGGGTTCTTTGCCACGGTTGAAGGTCTGGGCGGTGACGGGCTGGTGCCGGTCTCCACGCTGGGCGAAGAACGCTTTGTGTTCGATGAAGACGCGCGGATATTGGAAGGCATCCAGACCGGCACGCGTTATGCCGTCGGTCAGCGCATGGAACTGCGATTGGCGGAAGCCAGCCCGATCACCGGCGCGCTGCGCTTTGAACTGGTCGAGGGTGGCAGCGCACCGGGCCCTCGCCGCGACCGCACCCGCCCGCGCGGCTTCACGCCACGGCCGGGCAAATCGCGGGTGCCGCCGGGGGTACGACGCGGACGGAAGTGAGGGGCCTCCGAGGGCACCCATCGAAACTGCGTTTCGATGGGACCCGCCGCGGGCAGGGCCTGAGGCCCTGCACCCACTTTCGTTTTGGACCGTGCTTGACGATGCGGCCGTTTTTTTGTTGCTGAACAGTCTGAGATGAAATGAGGGATTGTCGATGAAATTTCTGACTGCACTGCTGCTTACCGCTCTGGCCGCGCCCAGCCTCGCTCAGGAAAAGCGCCAGACACCGCGCGAAGCCATGATCGCCGAAGCCGATGCCGGCACCGCCCGCGCAACCGTGGAAGAACAGGTCTGGGCTTCCAAGGGCAGCGTCAGCATCAAGGGCAAACCCGTCGCCTACACCGCCACCGCCGGCACGCTGACCATCCGTGACGACAACGCCAAGCCCACCGGCAGCATTTTCTACACCGCCTACACCACTGGCGAAGGTTCAGCAGGTTCTGGGCGGCC
>NZ_JANPML010000465.1:0-8971 GCF_031422795.1 Sandarakinorhabdus sp. | reverse complement strand
GGGGCAGATGGCGACGCCGGATGCCGTCAACTTCATGGCCAAATATGGCCGCGGCCTGATCTGCCTTGCCATGGCATCAGAACGCGTGAAGGCGCTGGGCCTGCCGCTGATGGCGCAGCACAATGGCACGCGGCACAGCACCGCCTTCACCGTGTCGATCGAGGCCAAGGAAGGCGTTACCACCGGCATTTCCGCAGCCGATCGCGCCCGCACCATTGCGGTGGCCATCGATGCGGCCAAGGGCCCGGAACATATCGTTTCGCCCGGCCATGTGTTTCCGCTGGTTGCCCGCGATGGCGGCGTGCTGGTGCGCGCCGGCCATACCGAAGCCAGTGTCGATATCTCCCGCCTCGCCGGCCTCAGCCCGTCGGGCGTCATCTGCGAGATCATGAACGACGATGGCACCATGGCCCGCCTGCCCGATCTGATCCCGTTTGCGCGCCGCCACGGCATGAAGATCGGCACTATCCGCGATCTGATCGCCTATCGCCACGCCCACGACCGGTTGGTGAAATGCGTCGCCGAAACCAAGCTGGAAAGCTGGCACGGCGGCGAGTGGCTGGCCAAAACCTATGCCAACACCGCCGAATATGGCGAGCATATGGTGCTGCAAAAGGGCCGCATCGAACCGGGCAAGCCCACGCTGGTCCGCGTCCACACCCAATCCATGTTCACCGACATGTTCGCCGAAAAGGGCACACGCGCCGGGCAACTGGGGCGCGCCATGGACGTGATCGGCGAAGAAGGTGCCGGCATCATCGTCATCATCCGCGACGGCAGCCCCACCGCCATTTCCGAACAGATGCGCGCCAAGGGCCAGGGCGAATCGATCGTGCTGCGCGATTATGGTATCGGCGCGCAGATATTGGTGGATCTGGGCGTGACCGACATGATCCTGCTCACCAACCAGCATCGCAATATTGTTGGCATCGAAGGCTATGGCCTGCATGTTGTCGGCGAACGCGCCATCCCGCCCCGGAGCTGAATCTCATGCACATCCTGATCGTCGAAGCCCCGTTCTACACCCACATCGCCGATATGCAGCGCGACGGCGTTACCAGCGCGCTGAAGGCCGCCGGCGCGACGTGGGAGGTGATCACCGTGCCCGGCGCGCTGGAAGTGCCGGCCGCCATCGCCTTTGCCGACGCGAGCGGCGAATATGATGGCTATGTCGCACTGGGCTGCGTGATCCGCGGCGAGACCTATCATTTCGAAATTGTTGCCGGTGAAAGCGCCCGCGCCATCATGGCGCTCACGCTGGACGGCTTCGCCATCGGCAATGGCATCCTCACGGTCGAAAACGAAGCCCAGGCCATCGCGCGGGCTGACAAGACCCAGAAGAACAAGGGCGGCGAAGCCGCTGCCGCCGCGCTGGCCATGGTGGCGCTGAAACAGCGTTTTGCCTGATCGGGCCACAGCCTGCACAAGTGGCGAAATTGCCGCTTGGCCTGCGGCGCGTGCTGATGGCACAATGGTATCAGGGTCGCGCAACGCAGCTGTTTCCGGGGGGAAGCACAGCCATGACCGATTCCGCGAGCCGCACTGCAGACAACCAGACTGACCGTTACGGCCGCAGCCTTGACTGCGATCTGGTCATGAAGGGCGGGGTAACGAGCGGCATCGTCTATCCCGGGGCCATTGGCGCCATCACCCAGCGCTATCGCCTGCGCAACATCGGCGGAACCTCGGCCGGCGCCATTGCGGCGGCGGCGGCTGCCGCCATGGAGTATGGCCTGCGCAGTGGCCGCAACCCCCAGGCGCGCGAACAGATGATGTGGCTGAGCCAGCAGACGGCGCAGCGCACCTCCACTGGCGGCAGTTTTCTGCAGGCGCTGTTCAAACCGGATCCCGCCACCGCGCCGCTGCTGCACTTTCTGATGCCGGGGCCAGGCGGGCGCAGCGCCGCCGCGCTTGCCTTGCTCGGCCGGCCGTTCGCGGGCTGGCTGGCTCTGACGGTGGCGCCCGCCATCCTTGCAGGCCTGGCCTATGCCAAGGGTCCGCTCCATTGGTCACCCGCGGCGGCAACCCTGGTTGGCCTGTTCTGCGCTGGCCTGATGATGCTGGTCACCATCGGGGCGCTGCTGCACCGTGAGCTTGTTCAGCTGGCCAGCCGCGTGGTGGACAACGGACTGGGCATCATGACCGGCATGGCCGCCAGTGGCGCCCGAGTGGACGGCGTGGCCGTGCCGGGGCTGACCCAATGGCTGCACCACAATGTGCAATCCCTGGCGGGCCGCACCGGCGGCACCGCCGACGACGTGCTGACCTTTGGCGATCTGTGGACAGTGGACACAGGCGGGGTGCCCAGCGCCCGTAGCGAGCGCGGCATCGATCTGGTGCTGGTGTGCAGCGATCTCAATCGGTTGGAATCCGTCAGCTTTCCCTTCCTGCCGGAAAACCACCGCCTCTATTATGATCCACGCGCCTGGGCCCGGCTGTTCCCCGCCGATGTGCTGGCCGCAATGGTGCCCTGTTCTTGGAGCGTGCAGGACGATGGCATGCCCGGCGGGCTGGGCTATACCGCCGACGAGATTTGCGCGGCGGCCGAAGCCTGTGGCGAGGCTGGCCGGCATCTGCGACTGCTGCCCAAGGGCAAGGATCTGCCAATCATCGTCGGCGCCCGCGCCTCAATGGCTTTTCCCGGACTGTTCACGCCACTGCCGCTGTGGCTGCTGCGCTGGGTGGGGCAGCCCGAAGTGCCCGACGAGCGCCGCCCGATCCTGTCGCCGGTCTATCTTTCAGATGGCGGCATCACCTCCAATTTTCCCGTTCACCTGTTCGATGGTGCCGTGCCCAACCGGCCATCCTTTGCGGTCAACCTGCTCTATCCCGACGATGATCTGTCGATCGAGGAATACCGCGATATCGATGCCAGCTACAGCCGGGCGGTGCCGGGCAATGTCCGAACCCTGGGCGGCACCAACGAGCGCGTGGCCGAAGCCGGCCTGATCGATCTGATCATGCCCTTTGCCAACAGCGACCGAGTGCGATTCTACAAGGCACCGGCCAGCGGGGATCCCGTCGCCCAGCTCGCCGGGCTGGCGATGCGTGTCGTGGAAACGGCCCGCACCTGGGCCGATGTCAGCCACTATGACCAGACCGGCACGCGCGACCGCATCATCCACATCCGCCTGTCTGGTGCCGAAGGCGGCTTCAACCTCGATATGGACAAGGCCACCATCGAGAGCATCGACAACAAGGGCAGCATGGCTGGCACCGTTCTGGCCAGCCGCTTTGACCCGCGCCAACCCACCGACCCGCTTGATGATCCGGACAAGCCGCGCTTCCAGCTCGACTGGAAGAACCATCGCCTGGTGCGGCTGCACAGCTTCATCGCCGGGCAGGATCTGCTGGCCGACCGTTTCAACGAATGCTTCTGGCCAAAGGGCCAGCCGGGCCTGCAGATCAGCAACCCGCTCTGCCGCGATCTGCTCACCCCGGGCACGCATTTCCACGAAATCTCGCAGCACCTCGATGCCATGGGGGCGCTGCCGGTGCCGAAACCCGATCCGCTGGACAGAGTGCTGCGCCCGATGGCCGTGCTGCGCATACGCCCAGCCACCAGCGATCCGCGCTCTACGCAGCGCCCCTAGGCTGGTCCCAGCCGCGTCAGACTGAAACGCGGCGTTCATGCCGCAGTGCAACAGCGGCCCCGACGCGCCATCGCGGCACCAGACTGTTCCGCCGTTCAGGTTGACGCGGGTGCGGTTCTGGCGATCCGACCCGCTGTTTCGGCACCCGCGCGCCCTGCCGCCAGGCAGCCCCGTCACCCAATTTGCCATCATGACAGCGCGGCTGCTTGCGCCTATGGCAACCCGCATGAACGGGCTGAGCCACATCGATCACTGGATCTTCGATCTCGACAACACGCTGTACCCGGCGCATTCGGCGCTGTTCCCGCAGATCGATCAGCGCATGGGCCTCTATATTCAGCGCCTGCTGAATGTTGACCCGATCGAAGCCCATCGCATCCAGAAAGAGTTGTATCACAGCCACGGCATGACGCTGCCCGGCCTGATGGCGCTGCACAATGTCGATCCGCATGATTTCCTGGCCAATGTCCACGATGTCGATATCGACGTGCTGCGCCCGCACCCGGAACTCGGCGATCTGATTGCCCGCCTGCCGGGCCGCAAATATATCTTCACCAATGCCGACGCGCCCTACGCGAAAAAGGTGCTGGCCCGCCTTGGCCTCACCCACGTTTTCGATGCGATGCACGACATCCACGCGCTCGATTATGTGCCCAAACCGCAATCGCCGGCCTACACCAACATGTGCGCCGCGCACGGCATCAACCCGAAACGCGCGATGTTCGTCGAAGACATGGCGCGCAACCTCACGCCCGCCAAGGCCATCGGCATGACAACCGTGTGGATCGACAATGGCTCGGAGCAGGGGCCGGGCTCGGACCGCGATCACATCGATTACATCATCAACGATCTCGCCGCTTTCCTGGCCGAGGTGCTGGAACAGGTGGAAACCGCATGAACATCGAAGCCATCATCAACGCCGGCTGGGAAGACCGCGCCACCGTCACCAGTGCCACCCACGGTGAACTGCGCACCGCCGTCAATGCCGCCCTCTCCGCGCTCGACGCCGGCGAATTGCGGGTCGCTGAACCCGACGGCACAACCCACCAGTGGCTGAAGAAGGCCGTGCTCCTCTCGTTCCGCCTGCACGACAATGTGGTGATGCCCGGCTTCGGACACGCCAGCTTCTACGACAAGGTGCCGCTGAAATTCGACGGCTGGGACGAAGCCCAGTTCCGCGCCGCGGCTTTTCGCGCCGTCCCCGGCGCCATCGTCCGCCGCGGCGCCTACATTGCGCCGGGCGCCGTGCTGCTGCCCAGCTTCGTCAACATCGGCGCCCGCGTCGGCAAGAACAGCATGATCGATGCCTGGGCCACCGTCGGCAGCTGCGCGCAGATCGGCGAAAACGTCCACATCTCCGGCGGCGCTGGCATCGGCGGCGTGCTCGAACCGCTGCAGGCCAATCCTGTCATCATCGGCGATAACGCCTTCATCGGCGCCCGCGCCGAAGTCGCCGAAGGCGTGATCGTCGGCGAAGGGGCCGTGCTCTCGATGGGCGTCTACCTCGGGGCGTCGACCAAGATCATCGACCGTGCCACCGGCGAAATCCACATGGGCCGCGTGCCGCCCTACGCCGTCGTCGTCTCCGGCACGCTGCCCGGCAAGCCGCTGCCCGATGGCACGCCCGGCCCCAATCTCTACTGCGCCGTGATCGTGAAGACGGTGGACGCGCAGACCCGCAGCAAGACCGGAATCAACGAACTGCTGCGCGACTGATTTTCAGGAAAAAGGCGGGCCTTGCTAGTGGCAGCCCAGTATACATCAGGCTTGGCCGCTAGCCGTCTATCCGCACAGACTCCAGCGCCGCCACAATCGCCGCAACGTGCGTGAGGTGCAGCCAGCGTCCGCCGTCCGCCAGCACGCGCTGCTCGGCGGCGGGCAAAATACTCGCCCAAAAATCAGCGGCATCTGAAAAGCGATACAGTGGATCGCAGGCGCCTGCCAAAACCACCCAGCCCCGCGCATCGGCCAGCGCCGGCGGCACTGCGCCTTTGCCGTGGGCCTGCACTTCCGCCAGAAACCCGGCCATGCCCAGGGCTGCCTGACGCGAAGCACGGACATGATCGGCAAGCAGATCCGGATCATCCAGCGCGGCTTCATCCACCGCGCTGCCCATTACCGATTTGCGCTGAATCCTTTCAATCATTTCCGTGCTGGTCCGCTGCGAAAGGATGCGCGCAAACGCTTCGGCAAATGCGCCTTCGCCAAAAAACAGCTTTTTGCCGCGACCCATCATGCCGCTCCATTGCCGATCCAGCGCTGCCGGCGGCTCCGGGCCCACCAGCACGCCGCCGATCACTCGCCCGCCGAGCCGATGCGCCGCTGTCAGCGCCGCTGTAGCAGCCGTGCGCCCCAAGATCGTCACCGTGTCGATGCCAAGCGCGTCCAGCAATTCGACTGCATCAGCCGCGGCGTTGGCAAAGGGATCGCCTGCCGCCATGTCCGTAAGCCCGAACCCTGGTCGATCAAAGCTGATCGGCCGCCAGCCGGCAGCCTGCAATGCCCGCACCAACTCACGCGGCAAATGCCGCCCGCCCACCGAGGCATGAAACATCAGCAATGGCCGCCCATGCGCCGGACCGTGATCGGCCACAGCAATGAGCCCCGGCCGGCCGGCGCGCGCCACCAAGCGCAATGGCTCGCCCTGAACGCCCATAATCTCGACGTTGCAAGCCCGTGCGAGACCGCTCAGCGCTGCGACTTCAGCCACCACCCGGGCCAGATCGACCGCGCGTGTCACGCCGCAGGCCTGAAACACCACTTTCATTTCGGTCTTGATGGCATGATCGGATACGCCGGCCGCTGCAGCTGCGGTTTCACGCTGGGCGCCAAGCGCCACATCCAACGCCAACCGCGCTTGCCGCTTGGTCAGCCCAAATAATTCCGCCAGCATTGATGCCAGTGTTTCCGGCGCGCGCATATCGCCGACGGCTGCGGCTGACACCCGGCGCACCAGCTCAGTCTGACGCGACGCGCCCACCTTGGCCATTGCGGTGCGCACCAGCTTGCGCGCTGATTCATACGAGATGCCGATGCTATTCGCGGCCTCGCGCAATTCGCCGGTCAACACCAGCGCTGTCGAAAGCCGCGCTTCCTGCGGGCTGAGCCCGTAAGCCCGCGCCGCTTGCTCCCAGGTTGCCGTCATCGGCCGGAACGCAATCACGGCAAAATCTGCTGCGCCGTTGGCCAGAGCGGCGCGGACATGATCAGCGAGCGGCCAGCGCATCGCTTCGGCTGCACTCGCTGCCGCGATAGCCACAGGCCGGCCACTGCGATCATCGGCAATTGCCGACAAGCCTGGCTTGCCGGCTGCAACCCGCCGCACCACGGCAGCCAACGGGTCCATGCCGCCAAGCCATTCGCCAAAGCGCTCATCCGCCGCCACCAACCGCCCCAACCGGTCGCAAGCGGCACTTGCAAAGCTGCCGGGATGCAAATCCACCGGCGGCCCGCTGGCTCGCCCGGCAGCCTGGGCGGCCGAGAGCATGGCACCGGGCGCCGTCGCGATTGCAGCCATCAAACCTTCCGGGTCTTCGGCCAACGCATCAAGCAAAGCGTTGTCGCGGTCCGCTTGACGAAACCGCTCAAGAAAAGCCCGCGCCCGGATGTTCATATCCACTTGAATGCATGCAGGATCTTTTTCCCGCCACCCCCAAATGGGGGTGTTGCGGCTGCTTTCTCGGCCATATCGCATCGCTCGGAACCGTGTTTCGGAGGGCAATATGTACATAAATCCTATCAAATTGGCAGCGGCAGTAATGCTGGCGGCAGCAGCAGTGCCAAGCCAGGCAGCCGTAACATTGTCGTTCGATGATATTCCGGACCGCGGAACACCAGGTCAGTTCTACAATGGCGGCCGGGCGATCGACCAATTTGGTCAACAATCTGGAAATCCAGGTCCTGCCTTCGGTATCAGTATCCAGGGCTTTGCCACTGTGCTTGAACAGTTACGCCTGTGCCCTGGTGGCATCCCTTGCGGTTCGACCGTCATTCCAAAACCGCCCTCGGGCCTCAAGGTTCTTTCCGCGCCGTTCGAGAGGAATGATTTTAACCGCACGCTGTTCAATCTTGCCCGCGGCTTTACCGACGAGATCAGCTTCTGGATATATGTTCCAGGCGGCGCCTTGGCGGCGCCGGCCAGCGTGACCATCTTCGCAAACGAAGGTGGCTATACAGCGTCGGCCAACCCGATCCTCGGCTTTGTATCCGTGCCAGCGCCGACGAACTGCGTTTTCGCCACCTCACCAATCACAACGGTGTCGGGCTGCGGCTTCACCAAATTCACGATGGCCTTTTCCGGCGCGGCACGTTCGGTGTTGTTCCAGGGCGCGGTGTTCGACGACATCACGATCGGCGCTCCCGGTGGCGGCGCTGTCCCCGAACCCGCCAGCTGGGCCATGCTCATCGCTGGCTTCGGCCTCACCGGCGCTGCCATGCGTCGCCGGCGCGCGGCGTTGACCGTTTAAGCCATGGCAAAACGTCGTTGGGCGGCAGTGCGCACTTCCGGTGCGCACTGCCGCCCTACGTCCGTTTGCCAGCGGCCGCTTACGCCACCTTGAACCCTTCGCGGTTCATGCGTTTGGTCAGCACCTTCTTTTCCTCGTCGGTCAGCATCGCCTGCAAGGTCGGGAACACCATGTCTTCTTCCTCGCGCACGTGCGATTCAAAGGCGGTGCGGATGGCGGCGACCTTTTCCAGGAAGCCCGGACCCTTTTTCTTACCGATCATTTCCAGCGCATACAGGCCCTGCTTCACCTCGAAATGATCGCTGTTCAGCGCTTCGGCCACATCGCTCTGGCCATGTTCGGCCACCACGCAGTAGATCACATGTTCTTCCTGCACGTGGTGCTTGCCCAGGGCGTACTGCAGTTCAAGCACCAGCGCCGCGCGCTTGGCCACATCCTCTTCCCGCGTGGCCGCCAGTTGCTCCAGCAGCTTGCGCGCCGCCTGATGCTCGGCCTTTAAGCCTTCGAACCAGTCGCCCGCCGCAAACGTCGCCGCCTGCGCCGCCGCCTTGCGACCTGCCGAAACCATCATGCCCAGCCCGAAACCAGCCACCCCGGCCATCAAGGCCGAGGTCCCGCCCTTGCCGATCGCCATCTTCTGTCCGATCGTGCGTTCGCTTGTATCCGTCATGGTGAAATCTCCTTTTCCCACGACCATCAAACCCCCGGCACGCGCAGTCGTTCCCCGACCCGGCGGCGTTCGTCGGGCATTCCGGGCAGCTTGTCCCAGCGTGTGTTTGTGGACTGAAGGGAAAGTGAAAAGTGAGGGCCTCCGGCGGGGCGGGGGGCCGAACCCCCCCACCAGGGTTTTGGGGGGGCCCGCAGAGCCAACGATGTAAAACCGAAAAACTTGGTTGTGGGGGACGCCCAGCC
>NZ_JANPML010000464.1:0-2575 GCF_031422795.1 Sandarakinorhabdus sp. | reverse complement strand
GCTGATCATCGTTGACGAGCCCACGGCCGGCCTTGATCCGGAAGAGCGCAACCGATTTCTGAACCTGTTGGCCGAGATCGGCGAGAATGTGGTGGTGATCCTGTCGACCCATATCGTTGAAGATGTCACCGATCTGTGCCCGCGCATGGCGGTGCTGGCGCAGGGCCGCATCCAGCTGGAAGGCGCGCCGCAGGATCTGATCGCAAAGGCGCGCGGCAGTGTGTGGGCCAAGACCATCAACCGCGATGCGCTGGAGGCCGTGAAGGCCAGCCATGAGGTGATTTCCACCCGGCTTTTTGCTGGCCGCACCATCGTGCATGTCTTGTCCAGCAGTGATCCGGGGCAGGGGTTTGCGCCGGTCGAAGGCGGGCTGGAGGATGTTTACTTCGCCACGCTGGCGAAGAGCCGCCGCCCCAGCACCGCCGCTGCGGCCTGATCGGGAGCATCGGCATGTTCGCTTCCATCGCGCTGTTCGAGCTGCGCTATCAACTGAAGAACCCGGTGTTCTGGGTGGTTTCGGTGCTGTTCTTCCTGTTGACCTTCGGGGCCGTCACGGTGGACGAGATCCAGATTGGTTCGGGCGGCAATGTTCACGCCAACAGCCCGGCAGCCATTGCCGAAATCCACCTGATCCTGTCAGTGTTCTTCATGTTCGTCACCACGGCCTTTGTCGCCAATGTGGTGGTGCGCGATGATGAAAGCGGCTTTGGCCCGATGGTGCGGGCGACGAGGGTTTCCAAGTTCGATTATCTGATCGCGCGCTTCTCCGGCGCCTTCATCACGGCCGCGCTGGCCTTTCTGTTTGTGCCGCTGGCGATCTTCATCGGATCGCTGATGCCGTGGCTTGATCCCGAAACACTCGGCCCCAATCGCCTCGAATATTATGCCAGGGCCTGGGCCACTCTGGCGCTGCCCAACATCTTCCTCACCTCGGCGATCTTCTTTGCGGTGGCCACGGTCACCCGCTCGATGATGGGCAGCTATGTTGGCGTGGTGGTGTTTCTGGTCGCCTATCTTGTGAGTTCGGGCATCGCCGGCGACAAACCCGAATATCGCGATATCATGGCCTTGGTCGAACCTTTTGGCCTGGCGGCGGTGGGTGATGCCACCCGGTATTGGACGGCGGCTGAATCCAACAGCCAGATGCCGGCATTGGCGGGCGCACTGCTCGGCAATCGCTTGATGGTGATTGCCGCGGGCTTTTTGGCGCTGGGCTTTGCCTATTGGCGTTTTTCCTTCGCGCAGAAGGCGCTTTCGGCCAAGGCCGCTGCCAGGGCCGACCGCAAGCAGGCCAAGGCCGCCGCTGTGTCACCCACGCTGGTCAGCGCCCTGCCGGCGGCCCGCCCGGATCAGGCCGCCGGCATCCGAATGTGGGAACGCATCCGCTTTGAAATGGTGCAGCTGTTCCGCAGCCCGGCGTTTTTCGTGCTGATGATCGTCGGCCTGTTCAATGCCGGCGGCTCGCTGTGGTTCTTTGGCGAGCTTTACGGCACGCCATCCCGCCCGGCCACGTTCGCGCTGATCCGGCAGTTGCTGGGCAGTTTCGGCATTATTCCGATCATCATCGCCATCTATTATGCCGGCGAACTGGTGTGGCGCGATCGCCAGGTGAAATTTCACGAGATCATCGATGCCACGTCGCTGCCCAACTGGGCCTATCTGGTGCCCAAGGTGCTTGGCCTGTCGGCGGTGCTGCTGTGCGTGATGCTGATTTCGGTGCTGGCGGCGGTGCTGATGCAGTTGCTGCGCGGTTTTGATGCAATCCAGCCCGGGCAGTATTTCCTGTGGTACGCCCTGCCGCTCACGGTCGAGATGATCCAACTCGCCGTGCTGGCGATCTTCGTGCAGGCCTTGAGCCCCAATAAATATGTCGGTTGGGCGATCATGACATTGTATCTGGTCAGCACCATCGTGCTCGCGCAGATGGGCTTTGAACATCCGCTCTATCTCTATGGCCAGACGCCGGCTGTGAGCCTTTCAGACATGAATGCCGATCGGCTGGGCGGGGCTGCCGCGTGGTGGCTGCGGGCCTATTGGGCCGGTTGGGCGCTGCTGCTGGCGGTGTGCGCGCATCTGTTGTGGCGGCGCGGCAATGATGTCTCGCTGCTGCCTCGTCTGGCGCGCTTGCCGGGCCGGCTGCGCGGGGTGCCGTTGCTGCTGATCGGAGCGGGGCTGGCGGGCTCGGCGGCGACCGGTGCCTATGTCTATCAGAACACCAACGTGCTGAACGAATATCGCAACCGCGATGATGCCGAGATCTGGCAGGCTGATCTGGAACGCGCCTATCTGCGTTATGAACGTCTGCCGCAGCCGCGCGCAACGGCGATGGTGATGACCGTGGACCTCAACCCGGCGCAGCGCCGCTTTGATGCCAGTGGCCGCTATACGCTGGTCAACGACACCGGTGCGCCCCTGGAAACCCTGCACGTGCGGCTGTCGGATCGCGATACCAGCCTGCTCAAGCTGGTGGTGCCCGGCACCCGTGTGGACCGCGATGATGCGCGCTTCAACTATCGCATCCTGCGCTTTGCCACGCCGCTGGCGCCCGGCGCGACCACCACGCTCGATTTTGCCA
>NZ_JANPML010000463.1:0-3877 GCF_031422795.1 Sandarakinorhabdus sp. | reverse complement strand
CAATCCAACAAGGCGGCCGAAGCCGTGGCCCTGTTCGACGTGATCCACAGCGTTGATCGCCCGTCGCTGGTGACCGCGCTCGCCAAGGCGCAAGCCGCCGTCGGCAAGCGCCCAGCCTGCTATCTGCAGGTCAACATCGGCGCCGAGGAGCAAAAGGGCGGCTGCGCCCTCACCGATCTGCCCAGCTTGCTGGAACAGGCCCGCAACGCCGGGCTGGATGTCGTCGGCCTGATGTGCGTCCCCCCGGCAAACGTCGAACCCGCGCCTTACTTCGCGTTGCTCGCCGAGCATGCCAAGCGGCTGAGCCTCACCGGCCTGTCGATGGGTATGTCGAGCGATTGCGAAACAGCAGCGCTGCTGGGCTCAACCGTGGTGCGGGTCGGCAGCGCGCTGTTCGGTTCGCGGGGCTGAATTCAGAAGGAGAAAAGACCGTCAACAGGCAAGGTTGGCAGACCCCGCACCCGTTCGGTTTCGGTCGCGCAATCAATCACCCTGTTTTGCGTGAGGCTATAGCCCGTCGGCCAGATCCAGCCGGAAAAACTGGTTGTGCGGGCTTGGCTCGTAATCGGCAAAGGCGCCGCAGGGGATGAACCCGGCGCTTTGGTACAGTGCAATGGCCGGGACGTGCAGCGGCGCTGTACCGGTTTCCAGGCTCAATCGCGCATAGCCGCGTTGGCGAGCCTGTTCGATGATGTGCTGCAGAATCGCGCGGCCGACACCTGTGCCGCGAGCAGCCGGCGCGGCGCGCATGGACTTCACCTCGCCATGGGCAGCATCCAACTGCTTGAGGGCGCCAAATCCGAGCAGCGTTTCGCCGTCCCAGACGGTCCAGAATGTCACGCTCGCCGCCGACAGCCCGGCTGCATCCAGAGCAAATGATTGCCCGGCCATCGCTCCCCGCAACTCCCGCAGGTGGTGCGCAAGCAAGTCTGCCACACCGGAAGCTGTTGTATCATCCTGCCGTATCTGCATCCTGAACCTTCGATTTTGAAAAGCCATGGCGAATCGCCCAAAGCGCAAGTGGCTGCTCCGCCCGGCGTGGCACCCTGGCCGCTCAAGCCGCCAGCGGTTGAATCCGCAGCCGCTTCACCATCCGCGGATCGCCGTCGATCACTTCAAAGCGCCAGCCGGCCGGGTGGTCGACGAACTCGCCGGGTGCGGGCACGCGGCCGGCGAGCATGAAGACGAGGCCGCCGAGCGTATCGACGTCTTCGCCCACTTCATCGTCAGCCAGGCTCACGTCCAGCGTCTGTTCGAGGTCGTTGATGGCGAGGCGGGCATCTGCTTCCCACAGACGTTCGCCAACTTCCTGAATCAGCGCCGCTTCCACTTCGTCGTGCTCGTCCTCGATGTCGCCAACGATTTCCTCGACCAGATCTTCGATGGTCACCAGGCCATCGACGCCGCCATATTCATCGATGATGATGGCCATGTGGCTGCGGCCGGCGCGCAATTGGGCGAGCAGATCGACGATGCGCATCGATCCCGGCACGAACAGCACTTCGCGCAGCAGCGGTTCGATGGGCAGACCAAGCAATGGCGCGGAGCTGACCGTGTCGTTAAAAGTATCGGCGATGCGGCTGTAGACATCCTTGATGTGGATCATGCCGATGATGTTGTCGCGTTCGCCGCGCCACACTGGCATGCGGCTGTGGCCGGCATCGCGGAAGCGTGCCACCAGCGCCGGGAAACCGGCATCGGCGTCAAACATGATCATATCGGTGCGCGGCACGGCGATATCGCCGGCGCTGGCATCGCCCAGATGCAGCATGTTGCGCACCATGGCGCGTTCCACCGGGCCAAGATCATCGCCGGATTTGCTGTTGGAGGGGCCGTCTTCCGCTTCGTCCATCGCCTCTTCAAGGCTTTCGCGCAGCGAGTGTTCGGGCGCTTTGGACAGCAAGGCGCGGACCTGCCGCCACCAGCGGCTGCCGCGCAATCGAGAATGGCTGTCGCCGCTACTGTCGCCCTCGGGCATGGTTATTGGTCTTCCTCATACGGGTCGGGCAGGTGCAGCCGGGCACAGGCGGCGCGTTCCAGCGCCTCCATCTGCTCGGCGTCCCAATCGCCGGTTTCGTGATCATAGCCTAACAGGTGCAGGGTGCCGTGGACAACAAGGTGGCCAACATAGTCCGCCACGCTCCAGCCCTTCTCGCCGGCTTCACGCACCACGGTTTCGGCAGCCAGCACCAGATCGCCTACCAGCACTTCGCCATCATCGCTGTTGGCCAGACTGACCAGCATGTCGGGCGCGAGCATCGGGAAGGACAGGATGTTGGTCGGCTTGTCCTTGTCGCGATATTGGCGGTTCAATGTGTGCACTTCGGCATTGTCAGACAGGCGCACCGCCACTTCCACGGCCATCGACGCATCGGCCAGCTCGGCATAGGGCGTTTGCGCCAGCGCGGCAGCCACGGCGGCACGCGCCAGCGCCGGCCAGTCCGCCGCTGGCCAATCGCCGGCCACCACATCGGTTTCAACAACCAGCATCAGCCGTCTTGCGCCGGGCCTTCATAGGCCTCGACAATGCGGCCAACGATCGGGTGGCGCACCACTTCCTTGACCGAGAAGCGCAGCGTTGCGATGCCTTCGATGCCATCCAGCTTGCGCACGGCGTCGGCCAGACCGGACGAGCCCGCCACCGGCAGATCGACCTGGTTGGGATCGCCGCAGATCACCATGCGGCTGCGTTCACCAAAGCGCGTCAGGAACATCTTCATCTGCAGCGGCGTGGTGTTCTGCGCTTCATCAAGGATGATGAAGGCGTTGGCCAGCGTGCGGCCGCGCATGAAGGCCAGCGGCGCAATCTCGATCTCGCCACTGGCCAGCCGGCGTTCGACCTGTTCGGCGGGCAGCATGTCGTAAAGCGCGTCGTACAGCGGGCGCAGATAGGGATCGACCTTTTCCTTCAGGTCGCCGGGCAGGAAGCCGAGGCGTTCGCCGGCTTCGACGGCAGGGCGCGACAGGATCAGCCGATCCACGCTGCCGGCGATGAGCTGGCTGACGGCCTGCGCCACGGCGAGATAGGTCTTGCCGGTGCCGGCGGGGCCAAGCGCGAAGATAATGTCGGACGAGCCCAGCGCCTCGATATAGCGGACCTGGGTGGGCGATCGGGCAACGATGGTCTTGCGGCGGGTGCGGATGGCCGCGGTGGTGGGGGCGGCGCCGCTATCGGCGTGGATCAGCCCGTCCAGCGACGGATCAGACGCGATGGACACGGCACCCAGCACGTCGCCGGTATCGATCTGCTCGCCCTTCAGCAGCCGGCTGTACAGCGTGGTCAACACATCGCGGGCGCGGGCAGCGGATTCGGCCTGGCCTTCCACCACCACACGATTGCCGCGGGCACTGATATAAACGCCGAGCTGGCCTTCGAGCGCGATCAGATTCTGATCATATTGGCCAAACAACGGCCCCAGCAATTGCACCTTGTCGAACTCGATCTCCAACCGAACACGGTCAGTGGCGATGAGCGGGCTGCGCGGGGCTTTCTTCGACATCAGGCAGCTGCACTTTCCTGTTTGGAGGAGGTCACCGGAACGGCTTCGACACTATTGGGGTGGGCATCGACAATGTCCACCTCAACCAGATCACCAATGGCGGCGCCGGGGATCGAAACCACGGCCGATTGCAGCCACGGCGTCTTGCCGATGAGCTGCCCTGGCTTGCGGCCCGGCCGTTCAAGCAGAACCTTGCAGCGGCGGCCGACGGTGGTGCGGTTGAAGGCCAGACTGCCTTCGGAAACGGCGGCCAGCAGGCGGGCGAGGCGTTCGTCCTTCACCGCTTCGGGAACCTGATCGGCCATGGTGGCGGCCGGCGTGCCGGGGCGGATGCTGTATTTGAAGCAATAGGCGGCGGCATATTGCACTTCGCGCAC
>NZ_JANPML010000462.1:0-7658 GCF_031422795.1 Sandarakinorhabdus sp. | reverse complement strand
CAGCGCCATGCGTCGCCGATTTCATGATCCTGCACGATCCCGGTTCGCCGGAATCCCAGCCGCTGCAGGATGCGGGTGGAGGCATTTTCTGCTGGCAGCGTCTTGGCCCACAGTGGCAGCGCTGGATCGGCGGCGCGAGCGGTGGCCACCAGTGCGGCAGCGGTGCGGCTGGCGAGGCCCTGGCCTTCGCGGGCGGGATGGGTGAAATAGGCGATCTCCGCCCCCAGCGCCTTGGGTGGGCCGACAAAGGCGCCGCCGCCCACCATTTCATCACCCACAAAGGCCAGATAGGAAATCCACGGCGGGTGGTAACCTTGTTCGGCATATAGCTGGCGCGTGGCGTCGAGCAGGGCATCGGTGCCGTCGGGCCACGGGCCCTCATGCCCATTGCAGCGGCCATCTTCGGTAATGGGAAACAGCTGCAGTGCTGCTGCGGTCATGCCAGCAATTCCACATCCCAATAAAGATAATCGCGCCAGGTCTTGTGGCAATAATGCGGTGGGAAGGCGCGGCCATGGGCCTGCAGATCGTGGGTGGACGGCTGGGTGGGCCGCGACAGCAGCTGCATATGCGCTTCGGCCGGGGTGCGGCCGCCCTTTTTCAGATTGCACGGCGCACACGCGGTGGTGACATTCTCCCACGTCGTGCGGCCGCCATAAGCCCGCGGGATGACATGATCGAAGGTCAGTTCGCCGCCGGGCACGCTGCAATATTGGCAGGTGAAACGATCGCGCAGGAACAGGTTGAAGCGGGTGAAGGCCGGGTGGCTGGCCGGACGCACATATTGCCGAAGCGCGATCACCGAGGGCAGCTTCATCCGCACGCTGGGCGAAGCGATTTCACGGTCATATTCGGCGATGATGTCGACCCGTTCCAGAAAGGCCGCCTTGATCGCTGTCTGCCACGGCCATAGCGACAGGGGATAATAGGACAAGGGGGTATAATCGGCGTTCAGTACCAAGGCCGGGCAGGCTTCGGGCGACACCAGGCTGCGCTCGGTGACGAACTTCTGTTCCAGCAATTCTGCCGTCAGCATTAGGGCCTCCCCGCACATCGGGATGGCAACGCTTGACACGGGCCCAGTCGCACAAGGGTTGCTGCCAACGAGCCGCAACCCCAGGGCCGCCAGCGCGGCCGTTCCGTTATGCGCTAGTCTTTACAACGGATTGTATGTCAGGCCAATGACAACACCGGATTTCGTTGTGGATAACGTGGATAACTTGGCCCTCACCACTCGTTTTGCGCCGTCGCCGACGGGGCTGCTGCACCGTGGCCACGCGCGGTCGGCGCTGCTGGGCTGGCAGTTGGCGCGACGCAGCGGCGGGCGATTCATTCTGCGGATCGAGGATATTGACACCGCCCGCTGCCGCCCGGAGTTTGAGGCGGCCATCCTGAATGATCTGGCCTGGCTGGGGCTGGATTGGGATGGCCCGGTGTGGCGGCAGAGCGAGCGCGCACCGGTGTACCGTGCCGCGCTCGATCGGCTGGTGGCCATGGGCGTCGCCTATCCCTGTTTCTGCACGCGCGCTGATATTGCAGCGGCGGCCAGCGCGCCGCATGGGCCGGAATGGGGGCCGGAATGGGGGCCGGAATGGGGGCCGGAATGGGGGCCGGAAGGGTCGATCTATCCCGGCACCTGCCGCCACTTGAGTGCTGCCGAACGGGCGCAGCGTTCGGCGACGGAAACACCGGCATGGCGGCTGGACGTGGCCGCAGCGCTGGACCGCAGTGGCCCGCTGAAATGGCACGACGCCACCGCCGGGCCACAACGGGCCGATCCGGCGGCGGGCGGTGATTTCGTGGTGGCGCGGCGTGATATCGGCACGGCCTATGCGTTGGCCGTGGTGATCGATGATGCCGCGCAGGGTGTTACCGATGTGGTGCGCGGCATGGACCTGTTCGACGCCACCCATGGCCAGCGTCTGCTGCAGGCCCTGCTGGGTCTTCCCGCCCCGCGTTATCATCACCACCCGCTGCTGCGCGGCAGCGATGGCAAACGACTGGCCAAACGCGATACCGCCGAATCGCTGGCGATGCTGCGGGCAGGCGGGGTCGATCCTGCCCAGCTGCGGCAGGCCGTGCTGGCCGATCAGATTGTTCCTTAACAAGGTCCTACTTGACCGCCTGCTATCTGCAACTTAGCAAAAGGCAAGGGGCGCGCAGATCGCCCATTTGGGGAGGGTTTTCATGCGTTTTGGTCTGTTTTGTGCTGCCGCCACGGCCAGCATCGCTGTTTGCGCACCGGTTTCGGCCGCGCAGCAGCTGTTCAGCTTTAGCGGCACGGTTTTCCTGGCACCCTCGGGCACGCCGATTGCGGCGCTGTCGGCGTTTGCTGGCGGTACCGCGATCGGTGGTTTCATCGTCGACACGCAGGCTGCCGGCCTGCAACTGGTCGGCCCGGTTGGCGGCCAGGGCGAAGGTGCGCTGTTGACCGGGGCGATCACATCCGGCCAGCTCAACATCATTGGTTCCGGCGGCGCCATCACATTGGTGTGCAACGGCAATGATTTCGGCAACATCTTCACCGTCAACAATGGCGGCGTGGGCGGCAATCCCAACAACCGGCTGGATCAGATGGGCTATGGCACCGGATCGCGGGTGGTTTCGGGCAGCATCCTTCAACCCTATGATGTTTTCGGCATACTGCCGCCGGATGTGTTTTTTGGCTCGCTGTTTTTCGGCCGCACGCTGCAGGGCCCGTTCGACAATCCGCCAAGCCTGATCACCGACGTGACGACGCGCGGTTTCGCCGGCGTGCTCACTGGCCCCATTGGCAACTCGCCGTTCCTGTCGATCAACTTCCGCCAGGGCAATCCGCAGGGCGCCATTTTGGCCGGCCTGCCGCTGCAGGCGCTGTCGATCGGCAATCTCCAGCTGACAATCACCGATATCGGCGGCGGCGTGCCGGAACCGGCAAGCTGGGCCATGCTGATCATTGGTTTCGGCCTGACCGGTGCCGTGATGCGGCGGCGGGCAGCGCAGACTGCCTGAAACCCGGGCTGCCCGAAACTGGGGCCAGCCTGAGAATTCAGGGGGCTGAACCAGCAGCTGTGGCCTTGCTGACGCACCCCCCAGAACACGGGTGTTCTGGCTGGGAAAGGATGGTAGGTCTTGCCCCATGCAAGCCACGCTCATCATTTTCATGGTCGCTTCGGCGGTTGCCACGCTGGCCGTATTGGCGCGCGGCATCATCATCATGGCGCGCGGCCAGGATGTGACCGGCCAACAGTCCAACCGGATGATGAGCCTGCGTGTCGCCATGCAGGGGCTGGCGATCTTCTTCATCGTCATCCTGTTCCTGATCAACCGGCCGGGTTGATCTGTCATGGTTCGTCTGAACCGCATTTATACCCGCACCGGCGATGATGGCTCCACCGGCCTGGTGGACGGCAGCCGAGTTTCCAAGGCCAGCCATCGCCCGGTGGTGATGGGCAGCGTTGATGAAACCAACGCCGCCATCGGCCTGGCCCGTCTGCACGCCAGCGAATCGACCGACGCGATGCTGTCGCGCATTCAGAACGACTTGTTTGATCTGGGTGCCGATGTGGCGACGCCAGTGGGCGTTGATGGCGCTCTGCGCATCGTGGCGACGCAGGTGGGCTGGCTGGAAGCGCAAATTGACGCTGCCAACGAACAACTTGCGCCGCTCACCAGTTTCATCCTGCCAGCGGGCACAGCTGCCGCCACGCATCTGCATCTTGCCCGCACTATCGCGCGCCGTGCCGAACGTGATGCAGTTGCGGCCGGCGACGAGATTTCGGCAGTAGCGCGCCAATATTTGAACCGACTGTCTGATTTGCTGTTTGTTCTGGCGCGCATTGAAAACGCCGCGGCAGGTGATGTGCTCTGGGTGCCGGGCGCCAGTCGCTGATACTGACTATTTTGAGCATCCGTCACGTTTTGCAGCCTGGTTGACTTTTTTCCTTAACCATTTTGGATCATTAACCGAAGTCATGGTCGCCTGTTGGGGGTAGCCGCCAACAGTTTCTGGGGGATTGATACATGACTCGCTTGATGAACCGCGGCCTCAAGGCCGCGGCTGTGGTTGCAACCGTCGCCGCCTTGGCGCTGCCCAATGTCGCACATGCCAGCGCGGCCGTGCAGGATGTCAACTCCACCCTGCTGAACAGCATCCGTGCTGGCGCCGCCGGCCCGCCGCCGCGCGCCGCCCGCGCTATCGCCATGGTCAGCGTTGCCACCTTCGATGCGGTCAACGCCGGTTCGCACATGGGCTATCAGGGTTATAGCTACGCTGGTCCGGCTGTTTCAGGCGTGTCCAAGGATGCGCTGGCGATTTCGGCGGGCTACACGATGATGGCCAATCTGTTCCCGACGCTTTCGGCGGGGCTTTTGACCACCATGAACACCCGTTTGAACGCGCTGCCGGTGAATGCCGCCGTCCGTGCCAACAGCCTGTCGGTTGGCAGCTCGATCGCCAACAACTTCTTCAATGCCCGTTCGTCGGACGGCGCGGCTGGTGCACAGGTGGCTTATGTGCCCGGCACCAACCCCGGTGATTTCCAGCCGACCAACCCGAACCCGCCGGTGCTGCCGCTGTGGGGCAACGTGACCACTTTTGCAGCCACCAGCAACGCCCAGTTCGCCAATGGCGCGCCGCTGGCCCTGGGCAGCGCGCAATGGATTGCTGAATATAACCAGGTCAAGGCGTTGGGCTGCTCCACCTGCGGCACCCCGGAACAGCAGCTGATCGCCCGCTTCTGGGCCGATGGCGGCGGCACTTTCACCCCGCCCGGCCACTGGATCGACATCACCAATGGTCTGATTGGCGGCCTGTCCACCCTAGAAGCCGCTCGCGCCACCGCACTGGTTGGCATGTCGGTCGCCGATGCCGGCATCACCGCCTGGAACGACAAATATACCTACAACACCTGGCGCCCGGTCACCGCCATCAACAATTGCACGCTCGCCACCTGTGGCGTGGCCGGCGAACCGGGCTGGACGCCGCTTTTGGCCACCCCGAACTTCCCGTCCTACGTGTCAGGCCACAGCAGCTTCTCGGGCAGCGCCGCCGGCGCTCTGGCGGGCTATTTCGGCACCGACAATCTGGCTTTCTGCACCCCGGCCGATCCGGCCGCGGGCGTGGTTGCCAATCGCTGCTTTAGCGGCTTTTCTGATGCTGCATTCGAAGCCGGCATCAGCCGCATCTATGGCGGCATTCACTATGAAGACGATAACGGCAAGGCGGTTCGCAACAGCCTGAACCTCGGCAATTTCGTCGCCGATACCCAGCTGCAGCGCATCGGCGCCGTGCCGGAACCGGCGAGCTGGGCGATGCTGATCGTCGGCTTTGGTCTCGTCGGCGCGCTTGCGCGTCGTCGCAACTACGGCGTCGGCGGCGTGGCGCGTCGTCGTCGCCAGTCGGTGGTTGCCGCCTGATTTCAGGCTGAAACCGCACTGATTTGGGCATCGGCCCGGCGCTGGCAGCAGCGCCGGGCCGATGTTTTTTGTGAGGCTGCCGCGACAGGTTGACGTTAACGTAAACTTGGGCCTTGACCCTGCTGCCCTCATGGGTCAAGTGCGGTGCAGATCAATGCTTGGGAAAGGCCAGCCATGAAGGTGCTCGTCCCCGTCAAACGGGTGGTGGATTACAACGTCAAGGTGCGCGTGAAGTCGGATAACACCGGCGTCGAACTCGCCAACATCAAGATGAGCATGAACCCCTTCGACGAAATCGCCGTCGAAGAGGCGATCCGCCTGAAGGAAAAGGGCATCGCCACCGAGGTTGTGGTGGTTTCCCTGGGTGTGCAGCAATGCACCGAAACGCTGCGCACGGCGCTGGCCATGGGCGCCGATCGCGGCATCCTGGTGCTGACCGATGTTGCCACCGAATCGCTGGGCGTCGCCAAGGTGCTGGCCGGCATCGTCGCTGAAGAAGCGCCGGGCCTGGTCATCCTGGGCAAGCAGGCGATTGACGACGACGCCAACCAGACCGGCCAGATGCTGGCCGGGCTGCTGGGTTGGGCGCAGGGCACGTTCGCCTCCAAGCTTGATCCGCAGGGCGACACGCTGAACGTGACCCGCGAAATCGATGGCGGCCTGGAAACCGTGGCGCTGAAAATGCCGGCGATCGTGACGACCGATCTGCGTCTGAACGAGCCGCGCTATGCCTCGCTGCCGAACATCATGAAGGCTAAGAGCAAGCCGATCGCCAGCAAGACGCCGGCCGATTACGGCGTGGACATGACCCCGCGCCTGACCACCCTGAAAGTCACCGAGCCGGCCAAGCGCCTGGCCGGCATCAAGGTGAAATCAGTCGATGAACTGGTCGCGAAGCTGAAGGAAATGGGAGCAGTCGCATGAGCACGCTGGTTATGGCTGAACACGACAACGCCATTCTGAAGGACGCCACGCTGGCCGCCGTCACCGCTGCCGGTCAACTCGGCGGCGATGTCCACCTGCTGGTCGCGGGCGCTGGCTGCGCTGCCGTGGCCGCTGCCGCCGCGCAAGTGGCCGGTGTCGCCAAGGTGCTGCTGGCCGATGACGCCGCCTATGGCGCCGCCCTGCCGGAAAATATCGCGCCGCTGGTGGTGGGCCTGATGGCCGGTTACGATGCCTTCGTCGCCCCGGCCACCAGCCGCGGCAAGAACGTTGCGCCGCGCGTTGCCGCCGCGCTGGACGTGGCGCAGATCAGCGAAATCCTGTCCGTCGAAGGCCCGGATACCTTCACCCGCCCGATCTACGCCGGCAACGCCATCGCCACCGTGCAGTCGTCGGACGCCAAGAAGGTGATCACCGTGCGCGGCACCGCCTTCGCCAAGGCCGCGACCAGCGGCGGCAGCGCCTCCGTTGAAGCCGTCAGCGGCAACGGCAGCGCCGGCACGTCAAACTTCGTCAGCGCCGAACTCACCAAATCGGCCCGCCCCGAACTCACCGCCGCCAAGATCATCGTCTCCGGCGGCCGCGCGCTGGGTTCGTCGGACAAGTTCCACGAGTTCATCGATCCGCTCGCCGACAAGCTCGGCGCCGCCGTCGGCGCCAGCCGCGCCGCCGTCGATGCCGGCTATGCCCCCAACGACTATCAGGTCGGACAAACCGGCAAGATCGTCGCGCCCGAACTCTATGTCGCCGTCGGCATCTCCGGCGCGATCCAGCACCTGGCCGGCATGAAGGACAGCAAGATCATCGTCGCCATCAACAAGGACGAAGAAGCCCCGATCTTCCAGGTGGCCGACGTCGGCCTGGTCGGCGACCTCTTCACGCTGGTGCCGGAACTGACCGGCAAGCTGTAATCAGCGCTTGCTGCGAAACAGGAAGGCCGTCGCTCGTTGGAGCGGCGGCCCTTTTCGTTTGGGAGGAAGAAAGAGGGGCCTCCGGCGGGCAGGGACTCAGTCCCTGCACTCGTTTGTTTGATGTCTCCTTCCGACCCACTTGTGGTCATCCGAGGCCCCGCCTAAGAACGACCGCTTCGGGTGGAGAGCGGACATTACAACGACGGGCATCAGGATCCCAGACTGACCGCACCCAGCCGCCGCACCACCTAGGCGCGGTCGGCGGCGGACAGGTCCCGATGATACACATCTGCCGAGCCTGCATCTCCGCCGAGAGACGGACCGGAGGGTCGAGCCTCAGACAACAGCCGCAACCCAGTCGGTCCCCTTCAAGGCGGCGGCGTAGGTCCGGCTGACCGGAGCGAACGA
>NZ_JANPML010000461.1:0-9122 GCF_031422795.1 Sandarakinorhabdus sp. | reverse complement strand
CCACACCCGCACCCAGTCCACTTCCATCGCCACTTCGCCGCGGCCCACCTTGTCCACCGTGGCTTGCGGCAGGCCGAAATAGGGCGACGTCACACCGTTGACCTTGCCCGGATAAACCCCGCCAATGGCAAAGTTGAGGATCACATACTGCTTGCGGTCAAACCGCCACGGGCCATAGCGTTCGACCGTCGCCCGCGTCACCCGGTAATATTCGCGGCCATCGACGGTGAAGATCACTGCGTCCACCGTGCGTTCGACAGCATAAACATGCCAGCCAGTCACATCCTCGCCAGCCGGGAAATCAAAGCGCTGGTACAAAGGCGTATCGCCGGAATAGCCGGGGCCATGGATGGCGGCGTTGATCCACGCCTTGTCGCCCACATTTTCCATGATGTCGATTTCGCCGCTGTCGGGCCAATTGCCATAGCCCAGCAGCCAGAATGCCGGCCAGACGCCGATGGCATCCGGCATGCGGATGCGCGCCTCCACCTTGCCATAGGTCACATCCACGCGGTTTTCGGTGTTGATCCGGCCCGACACGAAATCCGTCACCCGGCCGCCGGGCGTTACATAGCCCCGGCGCGGCACCGGTTTCAGCACCAGGGCACCACCATCGGCGCCAGCCGGCGTCGCGAAACTGATGGTTTCCGGGCTGTCGACATAGGCCTGCACTTCATTGTTCACCCAGAAGGCCGGCCCTTCGACATTCCATTTGCTGCGATCCAGCGAGCCGGAATTGAACTCGTCGGCAAACATCAGGCGCAGCGTGGGCGCCGGGGTGGGGGTGGGCGTGGGCGCCGGGGTGGGGGTGGGCGCGGGTGTAGGCGCCGGAGTAGAAACAGGCGCAGGTGCCGCTATCGCGCCCCCACTGCCGCCGCCACAGCCCGCCAACAAGGCCAGCGCCGCGACCATCAAACCAGCGCGACGACCCGTCCGCATGCTGTTCCCCCACCAAACGTCCACCGGCAAATCCGGTTTGATAACGTTATCATCAGGCTAGACAGCCAAGCCCTGCATGGCAAGTGTGTTACCGAGCTGGAGGGGACGCGCAACCACCCAGGGCCGCCCGCCCCCGCTATTTCAGCCCTCGTTCTTCATGTTGGGATCGATATAGATTGGCGTCCACTTGGTCCGGTCTTTCTTGTTGGCGACGAGAACCCCGATATTGATCGAGGATTCTTCGCCAGCGACCAGCAAAGACCCGAATTTCACGGTCTCCATCCCCGAAACGGAATCTTTTTCGACCGGCATGCGGCCGCAAAATTTGACGCCGTCACCCAATCGCACTGTCACCGCGCCGGCCGAATCCTTGTCGTTGGGCGGCACGGCACTGGCATCCATACGAATAAAGGTCAGGTCCCGCTTGTCCGGCTTGGCGGGCTGCAACATTATGTGGATCTCCACATAGCCGCCCCTGCTGAGATCGCCATTGGCCGCCAGATCAAGATTGGTTGGATAAAATTTCTTGTCATCAAGCGTTGGCGGCATGCTTCCTTTGCCGCTTTGAGTAATGTTACGCTCGATTTGTTGATCATTGCCGCCCAGCTGTTTCAACATCTGGTTGGAGATCAGCATGATCAACGGGTCACCGATCCTGCTGTCGGGGCATTTTGTCGTGGGGATCACTTCGGTTGCGCCCGCCACAAATGGTTCGGCCGGCGTCACTACAGCATCGACATCTCCGGCCGCAGGCTTGCCGGCATCCACCCCGCCCTTCTCTCCGCACGCCGCCAGCACCAGCAGCCCGGCCATCATCCCCATGTTGCGCATCATCCTGCCTTCTCCTCTGCCTTCGTTGCCCAGTTTCGTTCCGTTGCCAGGTCCAGCCCCCAGCGGTCGGTAAGCCTGTCCCCGCTGGCGGCCAGCGGCGGCGGCGGCGTGCCGGTGCGGCGGGCGGCCAGGATCTGGCAGAAATCGGCGAGTTCATCGCTCTTCAGCGTGGCCCGGTCCTTGGCACAATCGCCATTCAGTGCGGCCAGCGTGGCGGCATCGGGGCGACGCACCGGCGGCCGCATCAGCAGCGCCTTCAACTGCATCAGGCTGAACATTCGCACCTGCGCGCGCCGGCGGATGTTCTGGGGATCATTGGCGGCCAGCGTCGCGGCCTTGTCCTTGCCCTCGCTCAGCCGCGGCAGCGCTGCTTCCGGGCGGCCAGCTTCGATGGCGATACGGGCCAGCGCCAGTTCGTGGGCAACCCGGTCGGCGGTCACCTGCCGATCCTGCGGGTCAAGCACAGTCAGCCGATCAAGAATCAGCTTCTGCCGCGCCCGCGCCGCCAACGCCTGCCCCGGCGCACCCGCCAGCCGCTGCGTATCGGCCAGCCACGCCTCGGTATCCGCCAGGCTCATCAACGTGTCGTGATGGTCCGGGCGCAGGGCATCAGCGGCAGCAAAGGCCTTCAACGCCGCCAGAAAATGCCCCTGCGCCGCCGTGGTATCTAGCCGGGTGCGCAGCGTCAGTGTTCCCAGATTATTCTCGGCATAGCCCACTTCCAGCCACCAATCCGGCTTGCTGCGATCGATGGCAATCAGGCGGCTGGCCAGATCGCGATAGGCGGCAAAGGCTTTGGCCGCCTTGCCCCGCTCGCCGCCGTGCCAGCTCACCATGCCGGTGAAATACTGGCTCTGGGCGTGGGCAAAGATGCGGGCCGGATCGGCCGGGGCCTTGGCCAGCAACTGCGCGGTGGTGCGCATCGCTTCCTCGGTCTGTACGCGCGCGGCCACCAGATCGCCGCGGCTTTCATCATCTTCGGCAATGGCCAGCAGCAGCTTGGCGCGTTGCTGCAGATCGGCATCCGACAGGCCGGTCAAATCCTGCCCGCGCCAGCTTTTTGCCACGCCGTCGTTCACAGCTGTCAGCAGATCAAGCCGGCCAGCGCGTTTCAGCTGCCCGCGCAGATCGTCGAGCATATAGTTGGACAAGGTGCCGGCCCGCACCCGTTGCCGTTCTTCGGCCAGCCGCGCGTTTGTCGCCTGCACCACCAGCACCAGCACCACGGCCATCACCGCAATCGCCAGCGCCGCCAGGCCGATGATCTGCTGCATGCGGCGCTGGGCATCGCGTTGCACCAATACGCCCATCGCCACGCCGGCCATCACCGCCACCAGCTTCAGCAGCGCCAGGCGTTGCCCTTCGCCGGGAATATCGGCGGCCAGCGGCACCAACGGGCGGCCATCTGCCCGGTGCAGCAGGGCCGGCGGAAAACTGGTTTCGGGCGTGCCTTCCAGCAGCAGCGGCAGGATGTGATCATCGCCGTGGCGGGCGCGAAACATCTCGATCTCGCGACCCACCCATTCGGATTTGGCCGCCGCCGGGCTGCACAGCACCACCAGATACGCCGACGCGCCAATGGCCTCGATCACAGCGCTGTCGATATCAGGCGCCACCCGCATTTCATCGATGTCGCGAAACACCGGGCGCAGCCGGCGGCCGTCATCCACAAAGGCGGCGCCCCCGCCCCGCAGCCGGCGCGGCAGGCGATAGGTTTCAAGCCAGCGTTGAATGCGCTGCGCCGCCTTCCCGTCGCCCCGATTATAGGACAGGAAAACCGAATAACGCGGCGTACTGGTTACCATGTCCATTGTCGCTTGCCCCGATCAGGCGACTGCAAACGCAAGCTTAACATCTTCTGTCAAAATCCCAACACCGCTTGTGTGATCACTTTCCGCCCTTGACCATCGCGACACCCGCCGCCACGACTTTGCCATGGCAGGCTGGCAATTCTGGATTGATCGCGGCGGCACGTTCACCGATGTGGTGGCGCTGCGCCCCGATGGTGGGCTGGAAACGGCCAAGCTGCTCAGCCACGCGCCGGAACAATATGAAGATGCGGCGCTGGCGGGAATCGCTCGGCTGCGCGGCGACAGCGAAGCGCCGATCCACGCCGTGCGCATGGGCACCACCGTGGCGACCAATGCCCTTCTGGAACGCCGCGGCCAGCCCACCTGCCTGGCTATCACGCGCGGCCACCGCGATGCGCTGCTGATCGGGCATCAGGCGCGGCCGGATATTTTCGCGCTCGAAATCAGGAAACCCGCCCCGCTGTATGAAATGGTGATGGAGATTGATGAACGGGTGACCGCTGAGGGCGAGGTGCTGCGCCCGCTTGACGAAGTCGCTGCCCGCGCCGCGTTGCAGGGCGTGTTTGATGCCGGCTTCCGCAGCCTTGCCATCGCCTGCCTGCACGGCCACGCCTATCCGGCGCACGAAGCGCGGGTGGCGGAAATCGCACGCGAAATCGGCTTCACCCAGGTCACCACCAGCCACGAGGTTGGCGCGGTGATCCGGCTGGTGCCGCGCGCCAATACGGCAGTGGTGGATGCCTATCTGTCGCCGCCGCTGCGCGATTATGTCAGCCGGGTCGCAGCCGGCCTGCCGGGCGTGAACCTCGCCTTCATGCAATCCAACGGCGGTCTGGCCCGCGCCGGCTACTTCCATGGCCGCGATGCCATCCTTTCGGGCCCGGCCGGCGGCATCGTCGGCATGGCGGCAGCCGGGCGCAGTGCCGATGAAGACCGGCTGATCGGCTTCGACATGGGCGGCACCTCCACCGATGTCTCGCTGTTCGATGGTCAATATGAACGCGCCGAGGAGGTAATGATTGCCGGCGTGCCGATGCGGGTGCCGATGCTGAAGATCGACACGGTGGCGGCCGGCGGTGGTTCGATCATCAGTCATGTGGGAGGCCGCTTGAAAGTCGGCCCGGAAAGCGCCGGCGCTGTGCCTGGCCCGGCTGCGTATCGGCGCGGCGGGCCGCTCACCGTAACCGATGCCAATGTCATGCTCGGCATCGTGCAGCCGGCGCATTTCCCGGCGCTGTTCGGGCCAGGCGGTGACCAACCGCTGGATGTCGATGCCGTGCGCGGCGGCTTTGCCAGGCTCGGCGAAGCGCTGGGTCAGCCGCCCGAGCAGGTGGCTGCTGGCGCCCGCGCGATTGCCACCGAGACCATGGCGCAGGCCATCCGCCGCATCTCCATCGCGCGCGGGCACGATCCGGCGCGCTACACGCTGACCAGCTTTGGCGGCGCCGGTGGGCAACATTGCTGCGCCATCGCCGATCAACTGGGCATGACCCGCATCCTGATCCATCCGCTGGCCGGGCTGCTGTCGGCGTTCGGCATCGGCCTTGCCGAAGTGCGGGTGGTGCAACAGCGCACGCTGAATTGGCCGCTGGGTCCGGCGACCGATCTTGCAGCGCCCGCCGCGCAATTGGCTGAACAGGCCCGCGCGGCGCTGATGGCACAAGGCGAAGCGGCGGCGCGCGTGCAGATACGGGCCCGCATCCGCTATGCCGGGTCCGACAGCGGGGTCGATCTGCCGCTGGCCGATCCGGCCACCCTGGCCAGCACGTTCGCAGCCGAACAGGCACGGCGGTTCGGCTTCACCATATCCGATGCCGATCTGGTCGTGGACGCCTTGATTGCCGAAGCCGTCGGCGAAACCCCGCAATTGCCGGCCGTGTCGCCCGCCACCAGCAGCGGGGCACTGCATCTAGCCACCCACAATGTCTGGTTTGGGCAGGGCTGGCAGCGCTGCGCTTTCTACAACCGCGCCGCCCTGCCCGCCGGCTGGCGCATCGCCGGCCCCGCCGTGATCATCGACAGTGCCGGCACCACCCTGGTGGAACCCGGCTGGCAGGCCGAAGTCGATGCCGCCGCCAACCTGTTGCTGAGCCGTCTGGCCCCGGCAACCAAAGCCACAGCTGCAACCGTCGCCGCCGATCCCATCCGTCTTGAACTGTTCGCCAATCGCTTCATGGCCATCGCCGAGGATATGGGCGAAGCGCTGAAAACCACCGCATGGTCGGTCAACATCAAGGAACGGCTGGATTTTTCCTGTGCGTTGTTCGACGGCGAAGGCCATCTGATCGCCAATGCCCCGCACATGCCGGTGCATCTGGGATCGATGGGTGACAGTGTGCGCACGGTGATGGGCAAATGGGCTGGTTCCGCCCGCGGCATCCACCCCGGCGATGCGTTCGTGCTCAACAATCCTTTTGCCGGCGGCACGCATTTGCCGGATGTCACCGTGGTGATGCCGGTGTTCGCCGGTGGCTCCGCTCCGTCGTTCTGGGTCGCGGCGCGCGGCCATCAGGCCGATATCGGCGGCATCACCCCAGGATCAATGCCGCCCGACAGCAAGACCATCGCTGAAGAAGGCGTGCTGATCGACAATATCGTGCTGATCGACAAGGGCCGTTTCTGCGAAGCTGAAATGCTCGCCCTGCTCGGCAGTGGCCCGTGGCCAGCCCGTGACCCGGCGCGCTGCATCGGCGATCTGAAAGCCCAGGTCGCCGCCTGCACCCGCGGCGCGCAGGCGCTGGTGGCCTTGTGCGGCAGCGAAGGCGAAGCGGTGGTGATCGCCTTCATGTGCCATGTGCAAGACAACGCCGAACAGGCTGTTCGTGCAGCCATTTCTCACCTAAAGGATGGTGAGAGAATTGTCGAAATGGACAATGGCGCGCGCATCCGGGTGGCCGTGCGCATTGATCCTGTCAGCCGCAGCGCCACCATCGATTTCACCGGCACCTCACCGCAACTGCCCGACAATTTCAACGCGCCGTTTTCGGTGGCACAGGCGGCGGTGCTCTATGTGTTCCGCTGCCTGGCCGGCAATGATCTGCCGATGAACGATGGCTGCATGCGACCGCTGCGCCTGATCGTGCCCGAAGGCTCCATGCTGCGGCCGCAAGCCCCCGCAGCCGTGGTGGCCGGCAATGTCGAAACCAGCCAGATCATCACCGATGCCCTGTTCGGCGCGCTGGGCGTGCTGGCCGCATCGGAAGGCACGATGAACAATTTCACCTTCGGCAATGCCGCGCACCAATATTATGAGACGATCTGCGGCGGCGCCGGGGCTGGAAATGGCTTTGCCGGCGCCACCGCCGTGCAGACGCATATGACCAACAGCCGCCTCACTGATCCTGAAGTGTTGGAAACCCGTTTTCCGGTTCTGGTTGAAGAATTCAGTGCAAGATCTTGTTCTGGTGGAAAAGGCCGCTGGCCCGGCGGCGAAGGCGTGATCCGCCGCATCCGCTTCCGCGAGGCGATGACTGCCTCGCTGCTCTCCGGTCGTCGCCGCACCCGGCCCTTTGGCCTGAACGGCGGCAGCGATGCCGAACCCGGCAGCGCGCGCGTGGAACGGGCCGATGGCAGCGTGATCCAGCTTGGCGCGTGTGACCGCGCAGAGCTTGCAGCCGGCGACATGATCGTGATCGAAACGCCCGGCGGCGGTGGCTATGGAGAAGCAGTGTGAACATACCAGGCCAAACCGATGTTCCTGAAGGTTTTTTTCTCCACACCAGATCAAGCCCCGTGACTGATGCCTGGGCACCCATCTATGCCTGCATCACACCCCAAAGCTTCATCCTGACCATCAGAGTTGCCCCCCCACACTGCAATGGTCGCGGCCTGCTGCACGGCGGCGTGATTGCCGCGTTGGCCGACAATGCCATGGGCTTGTCGCTGGCCCTGCAGTCCGACCCGCCAGCCAGTCCGTTCACCACCAGCCTGTCCCTCGACTATTTCGGCAAGGCGGCGGTTGGGGCCTGGCTGACCTTTGAAACCGATCATGTCTCGCAGCAGGGCCGGAACGGCTTCACCCACGCGCTGGTCAAGGCCGATGGCGAGCCGGTGGCGCGGGCAAGCGCCACCTTCCGCCTGACGTGAGCGCCCTTCCCAGCCTGTGGCCGCTGGCCGGCATCGCCATCGTGGTGGCCGGCTTTGCGCTGCGGGCCAATCCGCTGGCCGTGGTGGTGGCAGCCGCGTTCGGATCGGGGCTGGGTGCCGGCCTGTCGGTGCCCGAAGTGGTGGCGGCACTGGGCAAGGCTTTCCACCAGAACCGCTATGTCTCGGTGCCGTGGCTGGCGCTGCCGGTGATCGGCCTGATGGAACGCGCCGGCTTGCAGGAACAGGCGGCCGCCCTGATTTCCCGCACAAGATCCGCAACAACCTCACGCATCCTGCTGATCTATTTGGGTTTCCGGCAGATCACGTCAGCGCTGGGCCTCACCCAGATCGCCGGTCACGCCCAGACCGTGCGGCCCTTGCTGGCCCCCATGGCCGAAGCCGCCGCAACGCGCGACAAGCCGGACATCAGCGAGGACGAGCGCAACCAGATCAAGGCGATGGCCGCAGCCACCGACAATGTCGGCATCTTTTTTGGTGAGGATATCTTCCTCGCCATCGCGTCGATCCTGCTGATCAAGGGCTTCCTCGAAAGCGCCGGCATCATCGTTCAGCCGCTGGAATTGTCGGTGTGGGCCATCCCTACGGCCGTGGCGGCTTTTGCGGTGCATGGCACAAGGTTGTGGAAACTGGGCCGGTGATCGGCCTTGCCGCCCTTTATGCCTTGGCCGGCGTTGTGTTCGGCAGTTGGGCCGTGGCCACACTGATTGATCGCCAGCACCCCAAACGCTGGGCTGGCGCCGCCTTCTGGGGCCTGCTGGCGGCGGAATTCCTGGCGGGCGATGCGCTTGGCGACATGGGCAACGGCGTGCTGCTGCTCGCGCTGGTGGCGCTGGCGTTGCTGGGCGCGCCGGGCAAGGGGCGCTCCCCCACCACCACGGTTGCCGAGCGCCTTTCCAGCATTGTGCGCCACGGCAATCGCCTGTTTCTGCCGGCGCTGATCATGCCCGGCGTCGCACTCGCCGGCACCTTCCTGTTCCCGCTGCTGCCCGGTCTGGTCGATCCCAAACAGGTCACCCTGGTCAGCCTGGGCCTTGGCGTCGTGCTGGCCACGGGCTTCCTGCTGCTGTGGCAGCGCCCACCCCTCACCGCTGCGGTGCAGGAAGGCCGGCGGCTGGCCGAAGGCGTTGGCTGGGCGATGATCCTGCCGCAAATGTTGGCCAGCCTGGGCGCGCTGTTCACAGTGGCTGGCGTCGGCGAAATCGTCGGCGCACTGGCGCCGCTGGCGATTCCGGAAGGCAGCCGCCTGGCAGCCGTTGTTGCCTTTACCGGCGGCATGGCAATCTTCACCATCCTGATGGGCAATGCCTTTGCCGCGTTCCCGGTGATGATGGGCGGCATCGGGCTGCCGGTGCTGGTGCTGGGCATGGGCGGCAATCCGGTGGTGGTGGGCGCGATCGGCATGCTGGCTGGCTTCTGCGGCACCTTGCTGTCGCC
>NZ_JANPML010000460.1:0-2146 GCF_031422795.1 Sandarakinorhabdus sp. | reverse complement strand
AAACCCCGCAGTGCCCATCGGCACTGCGGGGTTTTTTCGTTGCCGTGACGGTGCGGCTTAGGCCGAAACCACCGTGGCGCGCTTGTTGCGGCGGCTCATCAGGCCGACAAGACCAAAGCCGGCGAGCAGCATGGCCCAGCTTGACGGTTCCGGCACGCCAGACGGGGTGATATCGCCGATACGGGTGACGAAGACACGATCGATCACCACGTCTTTGGACGGGTCCCGGTTGGTGTTGAACACAAAGCTGATGTCGAACAGGCTGTCGCTGTTCACGGTCTTCTCTGCGGAAAAGGCCTGCCACACGCGCGGCTGACCGTCGCTCACAGCATAGTTGGCAAGCTGGATGCCGGCGATGGAGCCGCTGAACGTGGCGTCGCCCACGTTGTTGAAGCCGTTGAGCGGCGCATAGGCCGAAAAGCCGATCTTGTAGACGCCCGACGCCAGGAAGATGCTCTGCGACAGGCTCTGGTTGATGGCGAAATCGGAAACGAAATAGGCGGCGCGGCTGCCGACGGCATCCGGGCTGGCGCTGACGCTGTTATCCGGGGTGACGGCTTCGCCAAAGGCACCGATCGGATAGGGGGAAGCGCTGTTGTAGAAGATCGAAGCCGGCGGATATTGCGGGTTATCATTGTCGATCCCGTCGATGGTCCAATTGGCCAGCGCGTTTTCAAAGCTGCCGTTCGCGACCAGGTTTGCTGCCTGCGCCGAACCGGCCATCATCATCGCAGCAACTGCTGCACCTTGCATCACACGAAGCATACCAAATTACCCTATTGTTAACGAAACACAAGCGTCTCATTAATTTATTAGCAAAAGATGTCGTTTTCGTAAACAGCGATTTTTCCAGTGCAGGATTGGCCTGTTCGTCAGAACGCTTGATGGGCCCGCGCTAGCCCCTTAAGGCAACGGGCATGGCCAGCCCTGCGCGCACCCCGTTTCCCTTCACCGCCATTGTTGGCCAGGCCGAAATGAAACAGGCGCTGCTGCTCGCTGCGGTCGAACCGCGGCTGGGCGGCGTGATGGTGTTTGGCGATCGCGGCACCGGCAAATCCACCGCCGTGCGCGCGCTGGCCGGTTTGCTGCCGCCGATGAAGGTGGTGCCCGGCTGCCGGTACAAATGCGCGCCGGATGATCGCAGCCCGTGCATCGAAGGCTGCCGTGATCGTGCCGGCAAACAGGTCGAGGAAAGCGCCGTGCCCTTCGTTGATCTGCCGTTGGGCGCGACAGAAGATCGGGTGGTGGGCAGTCTTGATCTGGAACGCGCGCTCGCCACCGGTGAAAAGCGTTTCGAACCCGGCCTGCTTGCCAAGGCCAATCGCGGTTTTCTGTACATCGACGAGATCAACCTGCTCGAAGATCATCTCGTCGATCTGCTGCTGGATGTCGCCGTTTCCGGCACCAATGTCGTCGAACGCGAGGGCCTGTCGATCCGCCACCCGGCGCGTTTCATCCTTGTCGGTTCCGGCAACCCGGAAGAGGGCGAATTGCGCCCGCAGCTGCTCGATCGGTTCGGCCTGTCGGTGGATGTGCGTACGCCCACCGACATCGCCGACCGTATCGAGATCGTGAAGCGTTGCGACCGCTTTGATCGTGACCCGGTCGCCTTTGTGGCCGCGTTTCAGGACAGCGAGCAGCACACGCTGGAAGCCATCGCCAAGGCGCGCAAGCTGCTGCCACGCGTGCAGGTGGAAGACGCAATGCTCGGCCTTGGCGCGCAGCTTTGTTCGGCGGTGGGCGCCGACGGCCTGCGCGGTGAGCTGACCTTGCTGCGCGCCGCGCGTGCCCAGGCTGCGATGGCCGGCAAAAAACATGTGAAGCCGCACCATGTCGCCGAAGTTGCCACCATGGCGCTGCGCCACCGGCTGCGCCGCAACGTGCTGGACGACACCGGCTCCACCGCCCGCATCACCCGCGCCATCGCGGAGCTGATCCCGGCATGACCCCAGCGGGGGAACGTGACACATCGGGGGAACGCTGGGCGCTGGCGCTGGCGGCGATTGATGTGCTGGTGGCAGCCGGAAATGGGGTTGGCGGCATCCTGCTGCGCGCCCGGCCCGGCCCGGTGCGCGATGCCTGGGCCGAAGCGCTGAATCTGGTCATCCCCACGCGCCGTCTGCCGGCCAGCGCCGATGCCGAAGCG
>NZ_JANPML010000459.1:0-6129 GCF_031422795.1 Sandarakinorhabdus sp. | reverse complement strand
CCGCCTGTTTGGCAGCGCCGCGCACGGCCAGCACATCCATGCCGTCAACCTGCAGGCCCGGCACCCGGAAGCTTTCGCCGCGCCGATACAATTGGTCTTCCGAACTGGCGCGGTTGACCGAGGTGCCCATGGCATACTGGTTGTTTTCGATGACAAAGATCACCGGCAGCTTCCACAGCTCGGCCATGTTGAAGCTTTCATAGACCTGGCCCTGGTTGGCGGCCCCGTCGCCGAAATAGGTCACAGCAATATGGCCATCGCCCTTGTATTTGTGGGCAAACCCCAGGCCAGCGCCCAACGGCACCTGCGCCGCCACGATACCGTGGCCGCCAAAGAACCCATGTTCAACACTGAACATGTGCATCGAACCGCCCTTGCCGCCGCTGATCCCGGCCGCACGACCGGTCAATTCTGCCATCACCGCCTTGGAACTGATGCCGCAGGCCAGCATGTGGCCATGATCACGATAGCCGGTGATGATGGAATCACCCTTGATCAGTTCGGCCTGCAGACCCACCACCACGGCTTCCTGGCCGATGTAGAGGTGGCAGAAACCGCCAATCTGGCCCATGCCATACAACTGGCCGGCGCGTTCTTCAAAGCGGCGGATCAGCACCATCTGGCGGTACATTTCCAGCAGCTGATCACGTGAAGCGACGAACCGTTCCGGTTCATCAGGCCGCGGCCAGTTGGATTGCGGCGGGGTGGATGCGGCCTTGCGGGCACTGTTACGGGCGGGGCTGCGTGCCAAGTTGATCACCTTTCACTGGCGGTACCCGCTCGGTATAAAATGCCGCACCCCCTCCGAAAAGCCCCTATCCAGCGCAAAGTGCCAAACAGGTTATTCGCAAGGCAATTCAGGAAATCAGCCGGCAGCCGCTGCCGGCTGCGGCGGCGTTCAGATGCCGGCCGAAGGCGCCGGCTGCAGCGGCACGATCACCTCGTCCGGCTTTACCAGATCGAGATTGCGGCGCACCAGTTCATCGGCCAGATCGGGATCGACATGACGCGGATCAAGCAGCACGAGCCTGCGCTGCAGCGCGGCCTGCTGTTCCTCGCTGGTCTGCACCGCGTGTTGCAGTTTTGAACGCTGCACCTTGTATTCGCGCCAGGCGACATAGCCCGTAGGGCCAGAAACGGCGTGGAAGGCGAAATAACTGGCAAGAGCCACGCACAGCGCCGGCAGCGCGGCGCGCGTCATCAGCTGTTGCAAGGTCAGTTTGATCGCCATTCCCAAGGAAACTACGCAAACACTGGCCTATCCACAAGGCTGCAATTGCGCTGAAGTGATGCTAGCAATCCACAGCAACGCAATAATCGGGGAGAAAACAGCCATGGCCGCCATCAACAACGTCGTCGATCTCGCAAAGGATGGCGATATCGCCGTCGTCACGGTCAATTCGCCGCCGGTCAACGCTTTGTCGGCCGACGTGCGCGACGGCCTGGCCGGTGCTTTTGCTGCCATCGCCGCCGATTCTGCGGTGAAAGCCGCCGTGCTGGTCTGCGCCGGGCGCACCTTCATTGCCGGGGCCGACATTTCCGAATTCGGCAAGCCACCGCGCGGCGCGTCGTTGCCGGCTGTGCAGGATGCGATGGAAAGTTCACCGGTGCCGGTGATCGCCGCCATCCACGGCACGGCGCTGGGCGGCGGCCTGGAAGTGGCGCTGTGCGCGCATTACCGGGTGAGCGATGCCAAGGCCAAATTCGGCCTGCCCGAAGTGAAGCTGGGCCTGCTGCCCGGTGCTGGTGGCACGCAACGTCTGCCGCGCATCGTGGGCGCGATTAAGGCGACCGAAATGATGACCAGCGGCACGCAGATGGGCGCCAAGGATGCGCTGGCCACCGGGCTGGTCGATGAAGTGGTGGACGGCGACCTGACCGCCGGTGCCATCGCCTTTGCGCGAAAGGTGCTGGCCGAAGGCCGCCCGCTGAAGAAAGTGCGTGACGACAACAGCAAGCTCGGCGGCGACGCGGCCAGCCTGGCGCCGTTCTTTGCCGAATTCCGCAAGGCCAATGCCAAGGCGTTCAAGGGTTTCGAGGCGCCGGAAGCCAACATCAAGTGCATCGAAGCAGCGGTGTCCCTGCCCTTCGACGACGGCCTGAAGGTTGAACGCAGCGAATTCATGAAGCTGATGACCGGGCTGCAATCCGCCGCCCAGCGCCATGTGTTCTTTGCCGAACGCGCTGCCGCCAAGATCGATGGCCTGCCCGCCGACATGCAGCCGCTCCCCGTGAAAAAGGTCGGCGTAATCGGTGCCGGCACCATGGGCGGCGGCATTTCGATGAACTTCCTCAGTTTCGGCATCCCCGTCACCATCGTCGAAATGAAGCAGGAAGCGCTGGATCGCGGCGTTGGCGTGATCCGCAAGAATTACGAGAACAGCGCCAAAAAGGGCCGGTTCAGCATGGACGAAGTCGAAGCCCGCATGGGCCGCCTGACGCCGACGCTGAACATGGCCGATCTCGCCGATTGCGACATGATCATCGAAGCCGTGTTTGAAAATATGGCCGTGAAGAAAGACATTTTCGGCAAGCTCGACACCATTGCCAAGCCGGGCGCGATCCTGGCCAGCAACACCAGCTATCTGGATGTCGACGAAATTGCCTCGGCCACCTCGCGCCCTGAATCGGTGGTGGGGATGCATTATTTCTCCCCGGCCAACGTCATGCGCCTGCTGGAAGTGGTGCGCGGCGCCAAGACCGATCCGCAGGTGCTGGCCACCGCCATGGCCATCGGCAAGGCCACCGGCAAGATCGCCGTTGTGGCCGGCGTGTGCCACGGCTTCATTGGCAACCGCATGCTCAGCCGCCGCCAGCAACAGGCCAATCTGTTGATGCTGGAAGGTGCAGGGCCGGCTGATATCGACCGGGTGCTCACCGATTTCGGTTTCCCCATGGGCCCGTTCCAGATGAGCGATCTGGCCGGGCTGGATATCGGCTGGAGCGCCGAAACATCGAAGGGCGAAAGCGTGCGCGACCGCCTGTGCGAAGCCGGCCTGCGCGGCCAGAAGAACGGCAAGGGCTTCTATGTTTACGATGAAAACCGCAACCGCACGCCCAACCCCGAAGCACTCGCCATTATCGATGCCTATGCCGTGGAAAAGGGCATCAACCGCCGCACCATCGACGATTCTGAAATCCTGGAACGCTGCCTGTTCCCGATGGTGAACGAAGGCGCCCGCATCCTTGCCGAAGGCAAGGCCCAGCGCGCCAGCGACATCGATATCGTCTGGATCAACGGCTATGGCTGGCCGGTCTATCGCGGCGGCCCGATGTTCTGGGCGGAAAATGATGTCAGCCGCGCGCGCATCGTCGAAGTGCTCGAAAAGATGGGCGAAGAGGTGTCGCCGGTGCTGAAGGACGGCTGGAAATGAAGGCGCTGCTGCCGCTCCTGGCGCTGCTTGCAGCGCCGGCTCTGGCCCAGCCAGCGGCCTATGCCGCGCCGGATTATCGCAATCCGGCAAGCTGGCTGTGCCTGCCAAACGTGAAGGACGCGTGCAGCGGCGATATCAGCACGTCGCGCGTGGCTGCCGATGCGAATGTCTCGCTCGACATGCTGCCAGCGGCCAAGAAGCCCAAGATCGACTGTTTTTACGTCTATCCGACGGTTTCCACCGATCCGACGCCCAACAGCGACATGACAATCGATCCGGCCGAAACCAACGTGGCAACACTCCAGGCGGCGCCGTTCCGCCAGGCCTGCCGCGTTTATGCGCCGATGTATCGCCAGGTGACGCTGGCCGCGCTGCGTGATCGCATGCTGGGCAAGCCGACCACGGCCGACCGCATCATGGCCTACAAGGATGTCTCGGCCGCGTTCGCCGATTATCTGAAGCACGACAACAAGGGCCGCGGCATCGTCCTGATTGGCCACAGCCAGGGCAGCGGCGTGCTGAAAGCGCTGATCCAGGAAGAAATCGAAGGCAAGCCCGTCGCCAAGCAGATCATCGCCGCTTATCTGGCCGGCACCAACATTCTGGTGCCGCAAGGCAAGGATATTGGCGGTGATTTCAAGACGATGCCGCTGTGCCGGGCTGCCAACCAGATCGGCTGCGTCGCGACCTGGGTGACGTTCCGTGATACAATGCCGGTGCCGGAAGGCAGCCTGTTTGGCCGCCCGCCCGCCACCCTGGCAGCAGGCATGGCGGTCGCTTGCACCAATCCGGCCGCTCTTGCCGGCGGCCGCACCACGTTGCGACCGCTGATGGTCAATCGCACGGGTGTGGTGGACATGGGTTCAGCCGTGCCGAAATGGGCAAAGGGCCGCAACATCTACACACCGTTCGTCGCCCTTCCCGGCTTGATGACCGGTGAGTGCATGACCCGCGAGAATGCCAATATCCTGTCCATCGGCATCAACGCCGATCCGGCCGATCCGCGCACTGATACGATCAACGGTGATGTGGTGGCAGGCGGCCAAGTGGTGCCGGCATGGGGCCTGCACCTGATCGACATGCAGGTGGCGATGGAAGATCTGGTCGATCTGGCCAAAACGCAGGGGAATGCCTGGCTGCGGCAACGCTGAGCGTAACTTTTCTGGTCGCGGCTGCGTATATGGTGGCATGACCACAAGACGCACCCTGCTCGGCCTGCTGGCCGCATCGCCCTTTTTCGGAGGGGCCTTCACCCCGGCGCTCGCCGCAGTCAAGGCCTTTGCCGTCAGCTTCACGCCCGACGAATGGCGGCGCCGGCTGGGCAAGGATGCTTTTGTCGTGCTGCGCGAAGAAGCCACGGAACGGCCCTTCACTTCGCCGCTCAACAACGAAAAGCGCACCGGCACCTTTGTCTGCCGCGGCTGCGACCTGCCGCTGTTCAGTTCGGCGCACAAGTTTGACAGCGGCACCGGCTGGCCCAGTTACTGGCAGCCGATCACCAAGGCCGCCATCGGCAGCACCGTGGACAAGAGCTATTTCATGGTGCGCACCGAAGTGCATTGCAGCCGCTGCGGCGGCCACCAGGGCCATGTGTTTGACGATGGCCCGAAACCGACCGGCTTGCGGTATTGCATCAACGGCCTGTCGCTAAAATTCCTCCCCGCCAAGGCAGCCTGACCCCATGAAGACCAAATTTCCCGCCGCAGCTTTGGTTGCGGCCACCCTCTCCCTGTCCGCCTGCGGCGCAGCTGTTGCCGCCGAGCGCATGGTGCTCGCCCCGGCTCCGGCCGTTGATGCACCGCTGGCCAAGGCACCGTTGCAACGGGCCGTATTTGCCGGCGGCTGTTTCTGGGGCGTGGAAGCCGTGTTCGAGCGGGTGAAGGGTGTTCGCTCCGTCGTGTCGGGCTATGCCGGCGGCGCCAGGGCCACGGCCATCTATGAAGTCACTGGCAGCGGCCTCACCGGCCATGCCGAGGCGGTGGAGATCACCTACGATCCAGCGGTCGTGAGTTACGGGACTCTGCTGCGCATCTTCTTTTCGGTCGCGCATGATCCGACACAGTTGAACCGCCAGGGCCCGGACAGCGGCAGCCAGTATCGCAGCGCGCTGTTCACGAGCGGCGCGGAGCAGGACCGGATTGCGAAGGCCTATGTGGCGCAGCTGGAGAAGGCCGGCACCTGGAGGCCGAAGATCGTCACGACGTTCGAAGGCGCCAAGCCCTTCTATGCAGGCGAGGGCTATCACCAGAATTACCTGCGCGCCCACCCGACCCAGCCCTATATCGTGTGGAACGATATTCCCAAGGTGGAGGGCTTCAAGCGGCTGTTCCCGGCACTGTGGAGTGAAAAGCCGGCGGCGTGAACACACGGCTCCCCTCCCCTTCAGGGGAGGGGCTGGGGGTGGGGTGTGCCGCAAGAACAAACCTGCCGATGTCGAGCTCGTCGAGCCACAACCTATCCTCTGAGTAAGCCCCTGCCCGCGCGGCCGGCGGCCAAGCCGCCGAGTCCGCTTCAGGGGCCAGGGAAGCAAAGCAAGTGCGTGGCAGAGCCACGCCGTCGGACGAGTCAAAAAGGGCAGCCTGCGGGCCGCCCTTTTCGATCGCCGTCCGATCTTGCCGGAGTCGGCAAATAGCGGGGCTATTTGCGCGACCGGCTGCGATCAATGCCCGCCGCCGTTGAGCGCCTTGACGATATTCTCCACCATCTTCTTCGCATCTGCCAACAACATCATGGTGTTGTCCGCATAAAACACCGG